>CALLDA010000206.1 GCA_937998635.1 uncultured Pseudomonadales bacterium | reverse complement strand
AACGGCGACCGGATTATCAACCAGCTTCAACAGCGACAGGTCATTAATTGAATCGCTGTAAAAATAGCTGCCCCGCAAGGTTTCATGGCGGTTCTGTAGACAGTCATGTAACCGTTCAACTTTTCACTGCTGATAGCTGGGCACCCCCGATACTTTGCCGGTATAGCGGCCATTGATTTGTTCTGGCTCGGTGGCAATGATCTCTTCAACGCCGAGCTTGTGACAGATCGGTTCAACAATAAAGCGATTGGTCGCCGAGATAATCACCAGCAGGTCGCCTTTTTCACGGTGCCTGGCCAGCAGTTTTTCCGCACTGGGTAGCCACATAGGGGCAATGATTTGCTCCATAAACTCTCGGTGCAGGGCGTCCAGCTCAGCGGGTTCAATTTGCGCCAGGGGTGCCAGCGCAAAATCCAGGTAGGCGTAGATATCCAGAACACCGGCTTCGTAGTCTCGATAAAACTGCTCGTTCATACGCTTGTAGTGGTCTTTATCCACTTTATTTTTGTGCACCAACCACTTGCCCCACTCGTAATCGCTGTCCCCTGCGATGAGTGTATTGTCCAGATCAAATAACGCTAACGACACCCCGAAACCACCTCTTAACTAGCCCACTACCAGCCCTAATATTACCGGGCGACCTTCAAAAGAGGGGCAGAATACCGGCATTGTAGGTCACCCTCAACGACTGTTTGCTGAGCGGTGAACAACTGTGGAACAATAAGCCTCTATATGGCTCGCTATTTGCCGGGCTTTGAAAGGAGTCGATTTGAAGGGAGTCGATAAGCGGAGTAGAGCGGTGCAGTTGAGTTATAACCTTAGATTTACAGAGCAATAGGCATATTCAATGGATATGATTGATAACGATGGCTTTCGTCCAAATGTCGGCATTATTCTCGCCGACGGTAAGGGCCGGCTGCTGTGGGCCAAGCGCATTGGTCAGGATGCCTGGCAGTTCCCTCAGGGTGGTATCGACCCGGGCGAAAAACCTGGCGACGCCATGTATCGAGAACTCTACGAAGAGGTGGGCCTGGAGTCCAACGACGTCGAAATCCTGGGTCAGACCCGAGGCTGGTTACGCTACCACTTGCCGAAACGCTATATCCGACGCAATAAATCCCCTGTCTGTATTGGTCAAAAACAAAAGTGGTATTTGCTGCGGCTCTCGGGTGATCAGAACGCTATTCGCTTTGACCGTGGCTCCAAACCTGAATTCGATGGCTGGCAGTGGGTCAATTACTGGTATCCAATCAGTCAGGTGATCGAATTCAAACGTGATGTGTACCGAAAAGCCCTCAAAGAACTCGCCCAGGTACACAGCGAGATTGAACGTAAGCTCAGCAGTCGTAAACGGTAATCGATGCTTATGCTTGATGAACTGCGCAGGATAGTCCAGGAAGTAAATACCGCTGACGACTTTCACGCCGTGCTGGATATTATTGTCGCTCGCGTTAAATCGGTGATTAATACCGGTGTTTGCTCGGTATACCTGTATGACGCCGACAACGACAGTTATGTACTGTCCGCTACCGACGGCCTGTTACAGGAATCAGTGGGCAAGGTGCATATGAGCACCGAACAGGGTCTGGTGGGCCTGGTTGCCCACAGGGCCGAGCCTCTGAACCTTGAGGACGCTGAGGCCCACCCACGTTTTACCTACTTTCCCGAAACCGGCGAGGAAAAATTTAAATCCTTCCTCGGCGCACCGATTATTCATCATCGCGATGTGCTCGGTGTGCTGGTCGTTCAGCAACAGCAGCGACGCAAGTTTGACGAGAGTGAAGAAGCTTTCCTGGTCACTGTGTCGGCACAGCTAGCGGGCGTCATCGCCCATGCTGAGGCCACCGGAGAGTTACGGCGAACAATCTCTCAGCATGTCCATGATAATAGCGATGAACGCTGTTACGTTGGCCTGCCCAGTGCACAGGGGATCGGTGTTGGCACAGTCCTGCTGGTATCTACCCCTGCAGACCTCAACGCTGTTCCCCGCCGTCTGGCCAGTGATATACCCCATGAGCTGGAACAACTTCACAACGCCCTGGAAAGCACCAAAGAAGATCTGCGCGGCGTCCGAGAAAGCTTAAGTGACAAACTCAATAGTGAAGAGCTAGCGCTGTTCGATGTTTATATCAGTATGCTAGAAGACACTTCTCTGGGCGGCGAAGTGGTCACCTTGATCGAAGACGGCCTGTGTGCCCAGAGCGCCTGGAGCCAGGTGATCATTGCCCATATCCGCACCTTTAGTCAGATGGATAACCCTTATTTGAGTGAGCGCGCTGCCGACGTGCGGGATTTGGGCCGACGAGTGCTGGGACATCTGCAAAAACTTCAGCACGAAGAACCGGTGTATCCCGAAAATACTATTCTTATCGGTGAAGAACTCGCAGCACCCCATCTTGCCGACGTACCCTTTGAAAATATCCGGGCCATGATCTCAGTGAAGGGATCACACAACTCCCATGTCGCCATTCTTGGCCGGGCCATGGGTATCCCCACGATTATGGGTGCGGTCGATATTCCCTGGACGGAGCTCGACGGGGTCACCCTGATTGTCGATGGTTACCAGGGACAGATCTTTTGCGCACCGACCCCGCATCGGCTACAGGTTTATAAAGATCTTTATCAGGAGGAACAATCCCAGGCCAAAGATCTGGAAACCCTCAAAGACCTACCCTGTGAAACCATCGATAAACACCGCATCTCACTTTGGGTCAACACCGGTCTGCGCCTTGATACGATGCTATCCCTCGACCGGGGTGCCGAGGGCGTCGGCTTATACCGCACGGAGATTCCCTTTTTCCTGCTCGACCGTTTTCCCTCGGAAGAAGAGCAGCGCAAAATGTACCGGGAACAACTCGAAATGTTTGCACCACTGCCCGTCACCATGCGCACACTGGATATCGGTGGTGATAAAGCCCTGCCTTACTTCCCTATCAAGGAGGAAAATCCCTTTCTGGGTTGGCGAGGTATTCGCGTAACCCTCGATCACCCAGAGATATTCCTTGTTCAGCTGCGGGCCATGATGCGCGCCAGCGTCGGCCTGAATAATTTAAGTATTTTATTACCGATGATTTCAAACACCATGGAGCTGGATAGCGCCATGGTC
>CALLDA010000205.1 GCA_937998635.1 uncultured Pseudomonadales bacterium | reverse complement strand
TATGGGAGTTCTTTCAGGGCTTTGTTAATCATGCCGGTGTTACCCTGCACGTCGATAATCTGCGTGGTGACAATACTCATCATCAGGTCGAGACAATATTTAAGGCCTTCGGCCGTGCCTTGCGCATGGCGATTACCGCCGATGAGCGCATGGGCGATGTATCGCCTTCAACAAAAGGTTCTCTGTAGTTTGCCTTTGTTGCCTGCTTAAACCTTGCTGCTTTAACGCCCCGTTACAATCAGGGGTAAATGCCCAAATGATGGTCCAAATTTATGAGTGATTTTCGCAATCGCATAGCCGTTCTCGATTACGGAATGGGTAATCTCCATTCGGCTGCCAAGGCTCTGGAGCATGTTGCACCGGACAGTCATGTTGTTGTGACCTCAGACCCGATGGAAGTAGATCGGGCTGATCGAGTGGTGTTTCCCGGTGTCGGCGGGATTCGGGATTGCATGTCAGAAATCCGCCGGCTGGGTTTTGATCAGGCCGTCGCCAAAGCCATTAGTGAAAAACCAGTGCTGGCGATTTGTGTGGGTATGCAGGCTCTCGTCAGCCACAGCGAAGAAAATGGTGGGGTCGACTGCCTCGATTTGTTACCCGGTAATGTTCGTTACTTTGGTGACAATCTGGTAGCCGATGATGGTGAACGTTTGAAGGTGCCGCACATGGGCTGGAATTGCGTAGAGCAATGTATTGACCATCCCCTGTGGCGGGGTATAGAGCAGGGCACCCGGTTTTATTTTGTGCATAGTTTCTATGTTGATGTTGCTGATCAGTCACTGGTGGCGGGTCGTTGTGATTACGGCAAAAACTTCGCTGCCGCCCTTAGCAAAGATAGTTTGTTTGCTGTGCAGTTCCATCCAGAAAAAAGTCACACTGCTGGTTTACGTCTGTTGAGCAATTTTGTCCAATGGGATGGCACCTGCTAAAAAATAGATTAAATATTTAAGTATTAACAAGTTATAGGAATTAGTTAATGTTAATTATCCCAGCAATTGACCTCAAGGATGGCCAGTGTGTACGGCTCAGACAAGGTCGAATGGAAGACAGTACGGTGTTTTCAGATGATCCCGTGGCCATGGCCGGGCGTTGGGTCGAGCAGGGTGCGAGACGTTTGCATCTGGTGGATTTAAACGGCGCGTTTGCTGGTGAGCCGGTCAATGGCGGAGTGGTGAAGGTCATCGCGGCAAAGTACCCGGATCTACCGATTCAGATTGGCGGTGGTATCCGCACCGCCGAGACCATTAGCGCTTATCTGGATGCCGGTGTTGAGTACGTGATTATTGGCACCAGGGCAGTTGAGGAACCGGACTTTGTCACGGACATGTGCAAACGCTTTGCCGGTCATATTATCGTTGGTATCGATGCCAAGGCCGGGCAGGTAGCCACTGACGGCTGGGCCGAGGTGAGCAGTGTCAAGGCCATTGACCTGGCGCGGCGCTTTGCACTTGATGGCGTCAGCGCCATTGTTTATACCGACATTGATCGCGACGGCATG
Source organism: uncultured Pseudomonadales bacterium (assembly GCA_937998635.1). Lineage (GTDB taxonomy): Bacteria > Pseudomonadota > Gammaproteobacteria > Pseudomonadales > Porticoccaceae > HB2-32-21. The sequence goes on along the minus strand of CALLDA010000205.1, from coordinate 2,214 downwards.
ATGCAGGGCGTCAATGTAGAAGCCACCGTGGCAATGGCTCAGGCCTCACCGATTCCGGTGATCGCCTCGGGCGGCATTACTAATATGGATGATATTCATCGTCTGCAGGCAGTGGCGGAGCAGGGCATACTCGGTGCCATTACCGGGCGTGCTATTTATGAAGGTACGCTTGATGTGCAAGCGGCCCAGACCTTTTGTGATCAGGCTTAGGCCCTCCCTGTTCCTCAAAAGAGAATAGTCCAAAGGAGAGCAGCCAAGCCGAGAGCAGCTAGCTCGTGCCTGTATTAGCTTGTGCCCGTTTAATCCGTGCCCTTGATAGCGCCCTTGCTATGTAGCTCAGCGATTTGTTCAGCAGAATAATTCCATTCAGCCAATATCTCATCGGTATGCTCACCACGCTGAGCGGGAGGCCGGGAAACCCCGCCGGGTGTGGCACTAAACCTGGGTGCCGGTGCGGGCTGGACAACGCCGTCAATGTCGAGGAAGGCGTTACGGGCTTTATTGTGAGGATGCTCCGGGGCTTCAGCAAAACGCAGTACCGGCGCGAAGCAAATATCACTTTGCTGTAATAGCTCACACCATTCATCCTGAGTCTTGCTCAGGAAAACCGTTTTTATTTTGGCTTTTTGATCAGCCCAGCGTTTGGGATTCATCTGCTCGCCAAAGTCTTCTTCACTGAGATTCAACAAGTCTTTTAGCTCGGCGTAGAACTGTGGTTCAACGGATGCGATTGAAATGTATTCGCCATCAGCGCACTCGTAGGCATCGTAGTAATGACTGGCACCGTTTAAAGGGTGCTCACCGCGACCTTCTCGGAGTTTACCTTCAGCCAGTTGACCAAAGAATGAGGTGCTGAGAATGGATGCGCCGTCAACCATGGCGGCATCGACCACCTGACCGGTGCCAGACAGTTTGGCTTTCAATATCGCGGTGACCATGCCAAAGGCGAGCAGTAAACCGCCGCCGCCGAAGTCGCCGACCAGATTGAGGGGCGGTGCGGGCGGGCCACCTTTGACACCCATGTTAAACAGCGCGCCAGTCAGTGCGATGTAATTAATATCGTGGCCAGAGATATTGGAGATAGGTCCTTCCTGGCCCCATCCGGTCATACGACCGACGACGATGGCTGGGTTTTTTTCGAGTAATACCTCGGGGCCGATACCCAGGCGCTCCATGACGCCAGGTCGAAAACCCTCGATCAAGCCATCGGATTTTTCGACCATATCCAAGAGTATTGCTTTGCCCTCGGGGCTTTTTAAGTCCAGACGCATAGAGCGCCGACCACGGGCCAGGAGATCATATTTTTCGGCCCGTGGCATACCGCCTGCGGCACCGGTTCTGTCGATGCGGATGACTTCGGCACCCATGTCAGCCAGCATCATGGCGCAAAATGGCCCGGGACCAATGCCCTGCAATTCGATAATTCGTAAGCCTTCTAGCGGCCCCGTGTTTGGTTTTTGAGCTTCCATAACTGTCTTCCTGATTATCTATTATTTATATTTTTGCGATTGACCTTGCTGTTATTAGCCTTGCTGTTTTTAGCCTTATTATTAGTCTTACTATTTTTAGTAAAGGGCCTTGCTATCGAGAGGTGCTCGCCCTATGAGGATTAACCCTGGGCGCTAATGACTTTTGATGTTTTTCAATTGATAGCGCGTGGTTTCAAACTCACCGAATAGTTCTTCGACCTGAGGATGGCCGATGGGCTCGCCACTGGCGTCAGGTAGCAGGTTTTGCTCTGACACATAGGCAACGTAGTAGGACTCTTCATTTTCAGCCAGCAAGTGATAAAAGGGCTGATCCTTTTTTGGCCGTATGTGTTCGGGGATGGAATTCCACCATTCTTCCGTGTTGTTGAAGGTGGGATCGACATCGAAAATAACGCCGCGAAAAGGGAATAATCTGTGTTTTACCACGTGACCAATTTCGAACTTTGCCGTGCGGTTAATTTCTTCAATCATTGGCCTACTTTCCTAAAATGCGAGCTGAGCTAATTTGAACTCAGGTATTACTCTTGGTTCAGGCACGCTAACGCATCGCGCCATCAATCTGAATCGTCTCGCCGTTGAGCATGCGATTCTGGCAGATATGTTTGACCAGCTCGCCAATCTCTTCTGGGTCACCCCAGCGCTTGGGAAAAGGCACCAGCGAAATCAATTTATCGGTGTGCCGGGCATCAACGCTTTCAGCCAAAGGGGTTCTAAAAAAGCCTGG
>CALLDA010000204.1 GCA_937998635.1 uncultured Pseudomonadales bacterium | reverse complement strand
CAGATAATGACAGTGGAGAACCTTTTGTTAATGAAGTTACTACGCTTCCTGGCGATACTATCGATCTTGAAACCTACGGCTTAAGTGGTTTTGGCGGGGTCTATTTTTGGCACGTAGTATGGATTGTTATGGGTGTCGCCTATCTCGTCTACTGGCTGGCCACCAAAAAGGAGTTGTTTATACCGCGTTTTATTCGGATTCGGGCCCTGGGGCAGGATCGGGCTAATGAAATAATGACCAAAAATGATTTTGTTGTCAGCAGTATATTTTTTACTTTGACGCTGGCGCTGATATTGACGGGTTATCTCTGGGCGGAAAACAAATATCCGATCACCATCCCCCTTCAGACGGGCCTGGTGGACGTAGAACCGATTGAGATACCTTCAGGTGATCTTGAGGTGGTGGTGGATCATGCCACCTATGAGTTAGCTGGTCGAAGTTTGACCATGCGAATGAATATGACCAATAATGGCTCCAGCCCGATTCGGATAGCGGAGTTTTTAACCGCGAATATCCGCTTCATGAACGCCAAAGTCGGCGAGGGCGAGACTTATGAAGGCGAAGAAATGATTTCGCGCGATGGTCTTACTGTGTCGGTCGAAACGATTGCACCGGGTCAGTCGCTTGATGTTGATCTGGTAGCCTCCGATGCCCTCTGGGAAAAATACCGTATGACCGGTCTTATCCACGACCCGGATAGTCGTTTTGCGGGCCTGATTTTCTATTACGACGATGCGGGCACTCGCTATTATCAGGAAGTTGGCGGGGCCGTGCTGCCGGAGTTCTTTTGACCGCCAGCATGACGCCATGAATGCCAGTATGGCTCTGTGAACGATATAACCGCAAAGCTAGAAAAATAACAGGCTGAGTTAATTAAATGATACGCGTACCTGCAATAACGAGCCCTTTTATAAGGGTTTTCGCCTCCTGCCTTACTTTGTTATGGGCGGCTTTGGGTAGCGCCACCGTGTTTGCCCACGGTGGGGTGTCCATAGAAGACGATGTTTGCCTGATCAATATTGATCGATACAAGGCGCATTTCACCGGTTATCTACCAAAAGAACGGGCTACCCAGGAATTTTGTGAAGATATCCCGGTCGCCACTGAAAGCATTTTTGTCATCGATTTTATCAGTGATGAGCTGCGGGCTATGGAATTGGATTTTCGTATTATCCGCGATGTCAATGATATTGGTGTGACGGCAACCTTTGGCGACCTGGGGGGTGACGAAGCTATCGAAGCTGCGAGTATCTTTTATCAGGAGCCACAGCTATATCAGAAAGGGATTTTGAACGTTCGCTATGATTTCACTCAGGAAGGCGGCTACATAGGTATTGTAAACGCTCACCACCTTGAAACCGGTTTAAAGTACACCTCGGTATTTCCTTTTAGTGTGGGTAAAGTCGACTACTGGCAGTACACCAAGTATTTCTTAATGCTGTTTATTGGCTGCGGTGTGTTTATCTATGCCGCGGGTAGAGGCCATATCTTTCAACCGGGTCAAAACAAATCCGGGCGAAACAAGTCTACTGAAGAAAACCAGGCCAGCTAATTTGCATCGGCTGAAACTGAATAGTACAAACCTTTGAAACCTCTCTATCGAGCACTGCTACTACTAAGCCTTGTTGCCGTGGTGTTTGTACTTATCCCCTGGCAATGGTACCCGCGAGATTGGCGGGTTTGGTATGACGACACCTTTGGTGCGAGTGGCTATCAAACACCGTTGTCGACTAGACCGGCCGTCCCCTCCGAAGATGCTGAAGAAGCTTGCCCTCCCGATATTAAAGGTTGGCGCAAGGCCCAGTCCATTGCGGGCGTGGAGATTGGTCAATCACCCAATTGCCTGGCGGATAACCCCCACGCTGTAGCGGCTTTCGTCAAAGGTACCAACAACGTCGGTCATATGACCTTGATGGACGCCAAATTGTCCCCGGATGCGGTGGTCAAAGGGCGTGATCTTGATGGTGACGGTGATCCTGATGAAATACATATTCGTCTTGAAGTGTTTGAGCTTAACGGTGGCTCGCCGGATATCAACGAACCGGTGGTGCAATATTCTATAGCGCCCGGCATCAAGCCTGGGCTGTGGGTGTTCGCGCCGAAATCCCTGGGCATGTCCACTGAGAATTTTGAATCTTTAGTGGCACAACCTGGCCTGAGATTGCCTTCTCCTGCGATTCGGGTAGAGCAGGGTGATCACGTCAAGGTGACTCTGGAAAATACCCATTACATGCCCCATACCATTCACTTTCACGGGGTCGATCATCCTTTCCTTACCGCTGATGGGGAGGGCAATGACGGTGTGCCCGTCACCAGCGAGAAACCGGTGATGCCGGGTAAGCAGCGTACCTATGAAATGCAGCCTCGCCAGGCGGGAACCATGTTTTACCACTGCCATGTCGAGGTGCAGGCGCATATTTTAATGGGTTTGAACGGTCTGTTTGTGATTGAAGAAAACCGTCCCAACAACTGGGTGCAAACCATGAATATCGGTGATGGCCTGGTCAGGCATAGTTCCGTCGCGGTGAAGGAAAAATATGACCGCGAATACGATTTGCATTATCAGGATATTGATGAAGAGTTGGGCGCGGCCATTCAGGGCGACAATGACCCCCGGGTGATTACCCAAAAGATTCACCGAGAATACGATATCGGTAAGGCTGATCCCGATTACCATACCTTGAACGGCCGATCCTTCCCCTATACAGCCCGCGATTCGCTGATCGTTACAGCACCCGACGAGCTGGTAAAGCTGCGCGTTGTTAATGGCGGTAGCGCCGGTGTTGCCATTCATACCCACGGCCACAAAGTCACTATCAGCCATCACGATGGTGTTGAATACCCGGAGCCGGTTCGGGTCACCCGCGATGTGGTGTGGATTGCTTCTGCCCAACGGGTCGATCTAGAGCTATCGACAGTAGATGATGGCCTGCACAGTTATGGTGAAGGTGTCTGGCTACTGCATGATCACGAAGAGAAAGGTGTCGTTACCAATGGCTTCGGCCCGGGTGGCAATGTCAGTGCCATTGTCTATGAGCGGTATTTACAGGATAACGGCTGGCCGATGACTTTCGGCTTAGATTGGACTAATTACCTGACACCAGGGTTTTATGATCGCCGCAATAGCGATACAACATTATTGCCTGGCGTCGAAGAGGCCAGTGGGTTTGGTCTGCGAATCATCGCTCTGGTGGTTCTGGCCGGTATTTTTATGGGCTTAATTATTGTTTGGTTTTATCCAGGGAAGCGACATGGCAAAGACTAAGGCCAGGCGCGTGATCAGCCTGGTTTATGGCGTATTTACCTGCGCGTTGGTGAGTTTGCTAAGCATGCCCGTGATGGCTCAGTCCGCTGAGAAAGAACCTGAAAAAGGCATGGATCACAGCATGCATGAAGCGATGGATCACAGCATGCATCAGGGTATGGATCACAACATGGTGATGGATGCTACCGGCATGGTGATGAATCAGAACCTCGATAAACTACCGGAAGACTGTGCAGAAATTAGCGGTGAATATGAAATCAAGGTCATCGCCGGTACCGATTATGCAAAACCTTATGCGGGCACCACGTTTGGTTTTAATGAACACCAGTGGAAGGTCGAGCCCTGTAGCCGCATTACGGTAACGTTTAAGAATGAAGATGATGTGCGTCATCAGTGGATGATCCACAGGTTGCCAAAATACCTTTATGACCAGGGCATGTTTCATATGGAGGCGGCAGGTGGTCAGACCCAAACTGGCACGTTTATCGTACCTAGCGATGATAGAACTTATCTTGTGCATTGCGATATTGCCCAGCATATGGAAAAGGGCATGAAGGCCCAGCTTATTGTCGGTAAAGGTAGCGGTGACCTGTGGAGTATTCCTGGAGTCTCTGCCGGTTTTGAGCGCAAGCCACTGATTTTTTCCCAATGGCATAGTATCGCTTTGCTGTTATTTTTTATTATTGCCTGCCTGACTACCGTAGCCATTTTTGGCAACAGGAAGCAGTCGGGACGAAATTGAGTTGCCGGTATAAAATAAGCCCATCAGGCCAAATAAAAACTACTCAAATACCTACCAATCTAGTTCTAAGTTACCCTTTTGCTAAACCGCCCAGTCAAAAATAACGGCTTTTGATATGCGTCAACACCTTGACAAACCTATTGAATTTAAAGGCTTTTTTAAGGCCCAGTCCTGATTTTTGTAGATGTCTTATTTTTGTCATGCTAAAGTTCGCCGGCTTTAGGGATCGACCAATAAAATAGATATCAGGGGGCTGGACTTGGAAACTGTACGTTATCGCTTAGCTAGATATGTTATGCGCCACCAGTGGCTGTCGCTGCTAGTACTGTTCGCAATAACCGTTTTCTTTGCTTTTGGGGCAATGAAAACTGAACTAAAAACTATCTTTTCTGACCTCCTTCCGAAAAGTCATCCCTTCGTTGAAACCTATTTAGATCACCCCAATTTCGGTAACCCCTTGACCGTAACGGTAATGGTCAAGCGGACCGATGGCGGTGATATTTATAATCCGGAGACTTTGCAGAAAGTCTGGGATATGACCCGTGAGATCGATTTGACGCCGGGTGTTGACCACGATCAGATTCTTTCTATCAGTACAGAGAAAGCCCGTTACGCTCAGGCCACGCCTTTTGGTATTGATAGTCAGCCACTTATGGGTGATCACGCACCACAAACGCCGGATGAGATGGAAGAATTCATTGATCGGGTGAAAAAATCTCCCGGCAGCCAGAACTTCCTGATTTCTCGCGACGGTACCGCCACTCTCATTCAGGCGACATTTATTGAGCGTTTGATGGACTACGGGACGATCTTCGAGTTTATTCAGGAAAATATTATCGCCGCAAATCAGGATGACGCCCATGAAATTCATGTGGCTGGTCAGCCGATGCTCACTGGCTGGGTGTATTTTTACGAAAAAGAAATGCTGCTTATCTTTGCAGTGACCGGCATAGCTTTGCTGCTATCACTGGTTTTATATATGCGTAACATCGTTGGTGTTGTGGTGCCACTGGTGTGCAGTCTAGTAGCAGCGTTATGGGGCTTTGGCTTCGTCGGCTGGCTCGGGGATCCGATTGAGCCGCTGATTATGGTGGTACCATTATTGCTGGTGGCGCGATCCTTCAGTCACTGTGTTCAGTTTATTGAGCGCTTTTATGAAATCCAGTACCACGTCAAAGACAAGAGAAAAGCCGCCGAGATTACTATGAGCGTGATGATGGCCCCCGGTGTGCTGGGTATTGTCACTGACGCTGTTGGCCTGTTTTTGATTGCTATCGCGCCGATCCCCACCATGGAGCGTTTTGCCGTATTTTGTGGTTTCTGGGCGCTAACGCTGATTCCCGCCGGTGTATTTCTGACGCCACTACTGTTGGCAATTATGCCTGAACCCAAAAATGTTAAGCAGATCATCGGTGTTGACGGCGAAAGCCTTGGTGTCCATGGCGCGATAAAGCACATGTTGCAGCGCGTATCGCGGGTTAGCTATGGCAAGCCTGCACGTATTACAACAGTAGTCGTTGCGGTCTTGTTTGTACTAAGCATTTTTAAGATGGTGCAGATCAAAATTGGTAACCCGGTGGAAGGCAGTAATTTGCTTTGGAGTGACTCCGAATATAATGTCGCGGTGAGTAAAATCAATAGCCACTTCCCCGGCTTGAACACCCTCGAAATTATCTTTGAGGTGAAGGAGCAAGAGCAGGAGCGTCTTTTAAAACAGGCTAATACTATTTATAACATGGGTCTTTTGCAGCGCTTGGTAGAAAGCGATGAGGTGCCCCCGGTTGCTACCTTGTCCTTTGCTGACTATCTGCCCGAAGCGAATCGCTTGTTTAGTGGGGGTAATCCCAAGTGGGGGCCCCTGGATTTTAATGACCCAGCAGTTTCCGCTGCCGGTGGCGCGGTGCTGTTTGGTTCCAGCCCCAAAGCGTTTTCCCACGTAACCGATTTTGTGCAGCAAAACGGTACGGTGTCGCTGTGGTACAAAGATAACAAACAAGAGACGGTTGATAATGCCCTGGAGCAGGTTCGTAGTGCGCTGGATGAAATTGGTATTGATCACGAGAAATACCGGATTCGCCTGGGCTCTGGCACTATTGCCTTGCAACAGTCGATCAACGATACGGTAGATAAATATCAGTACATTATTCTGTTGGCGCTCAATATCGTTATCCTCATAACCTGCTCCTGGGCTTACCGGTCTATTGTCGCTGGGTTTTTGTTGCTGATACCGGTCAATATGTCCAACTGCTTTTTAGCGGCGGTGATGGTTTATATGGGTATTGGTCTTGATGTGAATACCCTGCCCATTGCGGCGATTGGTATCGGTGTCGGTATCGATTACGGCATTTACTTATTGAGCAGGATTTGTGAGGAATATCAGGAAAAAGAAGATTATGGCCTGGCGATACTCGGCTCAGTGGCGACCACGGGCAAGGCCATCTTCTTTACCGCGACCATTGTATTGATTGGCATATTGCCCTGGTACTTTATGTCAGAGCTTAAATTCCTGGCTGATATGGGCCTGTTGCTGGTGATGGTGATGTTGATCAACATGGTTATCGCCCTGGTGGTGGTACCGCTGCTAGTCTGGTTGATGAAGCCAAAATTTGTTGCTTCCAAAGATCTGTTAGTCGGCGAGGGTGTTGATTTGTCGGACTATGTTGGCGGCGACGAAGCCTATCAGTAAACCCCAGGTTCTAGTAAATCCACCTCGACTAGCTGGATATTCAGCTAGTCGATAAGTTTGGGAAACAATAACGGGCCGCCTGATGGCCGATGATCCCAGAGTTAGATAACCGGTACGAGATGGAGAAAAGAAGCATGTTAGGGCGAATTGAGTTGAGTCGAGTAAAACAGTTTATCGCTGGTGTGGGTTTAGGTTTAAGTGTTTGCGTTAGCGTTTCTGCACTCGCCGAAGATAGCGAAGCAGGGGTGTTGACGCTTCGTTATCAGGGTATCCCTCACGACGCTTTGTACGATGTATGTTTTCAAGGTCAAAAGGGCTTGGCTGTTGGGGTTGCGGGTACTGTATTGTCGACAGCTGATGCAGGATTAAGCTGGCAGCCAGGAACACCTCTTTCCGACAAAGCCTTGTTGGGCGTGTCCTGCAGTGGCAAAGGCGCTATTGCAGTCGGTCAGGAAGGTACTATTCAGGTGCAATCGGCAAGCGGTGAATGGCAGATGGTTAGTTCTGGCTCAGAGCAAAGATTGTTGTCCGTCGATTCAAATAATCAGGGTCTGGCGGTTGCGGTCGGCGGCTTCGGAGCGGTATTGCGGTCTGTTGACGCCGGAGCTAGCTGGGAACCTATCAGCTTTGACTGGGAAGCTATTCTTAATGATTTTCTTGAACCTCATATCTACGACGTTGCGGTTTTTGACGACAACACCATTATGGTAATTGGTGAGTTCGAGTTGATTTTGTTGTCTGCCGACGGTGGTGATAGCTGGGAGGTTGTTAACAAGGCAGACTCGTCCTTAGCTGGTATCTATTTCTCTGATCGGCAAACGGGTTATGTAGCTGGTCAGGATGGTAAAGTCTTAAAAACTGTTGATGGTGGTTTAACCTGGCAGAGCACTGGCGAGGTGCCAACCAGAGAGAACCTGCTTGATGTCTGGTCATCGGGACAAGATGTATTAATTACTGGCATTCGAACCTTACTGCGTAGCCGGGATGCGGGTGTAAGTTGGGAGTCTGTTACTGAGGGCGACATTTCGGTTAAGTGGTATCAGTCCGTTAAAGGTACGTCAGTAGACGGTGGTGCATCGAACAACATTGTTATGGTGGGTCATTCAGGACGCATAATTCAGATTAACAACTAATATTGACCTGGCCGAAGAATCAGAAGCTATATCACTGCTTGCTTTAGTCTATGAATGTTTCCGATAGGTGGAATAAATGGAATCCAGATGCCTGGACTCTTCCAGTAGGTAAAATTTATACGAATACGATCCTGGTTAGTCGGAGTTTACCGACATCCGGGTTTCATATCGGGTTTGCTCATAGATCAGAGCAAGGCTTGTACCCGTAACAGGTAGTAACGGTATTTACAGTATTAATACCGGGGGCCTCACCGTCAGTAGTATCTGGAACTAGATTCCATCTATCTTGAGTTCAAGTAATAAGTGCAACACGCTGCCCGTAATACACTTCGTAAGCTGATTTCCAGTTCAACAGCTTACGAGGCATCAAATTAATTTTCTCTACCACACGCCTTAATGCTTGCGCCGATTCTTTATTAAAATCTGTACCTTTAGGAACGTCGCGGCGTAACAAGCCATTAGTATTTTCATTACTAGCCTGCTGCCATGAGGCGTAGGGGTCGGCAAAATAGATACTAATATCGGCTTTTACGATCAACTAACGTCACCAGGCTACCCTGTTGACCGTGAACAGTATCACCCTCCCAATGGCCGTAGTGATGCCGGTTATTGGCCGCCAAGGGCCGCTGGTCAATCGATACTCTATCTTGCAACGAACCTCTACCATCATGAGCTCCGCGCCGTTTTCGGTAGCCGTGATAAGCTCTCAGGAGGTGACGATGTGGTGCCCAACCTTTTTCTTATCGCGATATGTCCATTGATAGATCTTTTCATAGCTGGTGTGCTGTTTGCCCTGTTCAAGGCAAAGACGGCCTGCAATAGCTGCTGGTGACCATGCATGAGCCAAATTGTCTGTGATCATGGCCCATAGTTCAGGTGTGTAGCGTGTCGCTTTGTTGGCCAGTCGGCGCATTTTTATAGCCAGGTGACGCGCTTTCTCAGCATCCTATCGGCCATGCCAACAACGTTTGAGTTCTCGACTGAAGGTGGATTTATGACAGCTTACCTGTCCGGCAATGGCGCTTTGTGAAAATGCCACACCCTGCCCCGCTTGTATCTGGTATCGTTGTTTTAGGGTTAACAGTCGGTATCGCTTCTTCATAGTCGCTTGAATTGGTTTGGGTTAGAGCTGCCAATTCTACTGGCACTTAACCCGTCTATCATTCAAGCGTTGCAGTTATTATCTGAACTCAGCTGATTTTAACGGTGGAGTTTTTATTCAGCCTGCTGTTCGATATAAGCCCAGTAATGCGGTGACCATAGAAGCCTTCACTAATTTGATAGATGCCGATAATGCGGGTTCTATCTTTGCTCCGATGGAGTGGTCAGATGATGTGACAGTAGGTCTTACATATCAGTTTTAATAGCTAAATCAACAGCTAAATGGTTACGAAAAAAAACCAGCGCTAGTAGCGCTGGTTTTTTTTGCCCGTCTTTCTCTGGTGCAGGACTGCTGTAGGAGTATCGTGTTTACAGCCTTAGCCACCCACTTTTGAGGAGGGGAAGTTAGCGACACGTTTTTCGTTGACCGCAGCCACCCCTTCTGCGGCATCCTCACCGAGGAAACACAGCATTTCCATACGCAGAGAATTCTCAAATATCGGTGCTGCCATTTGCATCCAGCCATTGAGCGTTGTCTTGGTACCGCGAATCGCGTGCTGGCTACCGGCTGCCAGGTTATCGGCGATGGCCATGGCACGGGGTAATACGTCTTCTGCAGGAACGCTCATGCTCACCAGACCGATGCGATCAGCTTCTTTGCCATCGACAAATTCGGCAGTCATTAGATAATATTTTGCTTTCGCCATGCCGCACAGAATAGGCCAGATAATTGCCGCGTGGTCACCGGCACCAACACCCAGTTTGACGTGGCCGTCGGTGAATTTGGCGGTTTCAGACATGATGCTAATATCGGCCATCAACGCTACCGCCAGACCGGCACCGACCGCTACGCCATTAATGGCGGAAATCACTGGCTTTTCGAGGGCCAACATATTGAAAACAATGTCACCGGCCTCTTTTTGAATCTTGCGAATGCCTTCGGGCTTGCCGACCACACCTTCGATCCAGGTTAAATCGCCACCGGCTGAAAAGGCTTTGCCAGCACCGGTAACCACGACCACATTGGTATCGTCGTCATTGGCAACGGTGTCCCAGATTTGCGTCAGCTCCCAATGCATACGGCCATTGGTGGCGTTCATCACTTCTGGACGGTTTAGGGTGATCAGCAGTACGCCGTTGTCTTTGTGTTCAAATAACAGGTGTTCATAGTCTGAATATTGCATCAGTTGTTCCCTCTCGTAAGGTTGATTGTTTGCTAGTGAATGGTTAGCTGATTATCGATTAGCTAAAGTATAAATAATCGATGCGGCAGTAATTACTTGCACAGCTCCTGGTCCAGCGTCATACCGGAATCAAGTTGCACGCCCAGGGTATTGAGCGCCATGGAGACCAGGTTGTACTGGCCTGCAGTGAAGACGATGTCCATCAATTGCTCGGTGTTGTAGTGCCCAGACAAGCTCTGCCAGGTGGCATTGGATATAAAGGCATCGTTGCGCAGTTCGTCGGTTGCGATGAGTAGCAAACGCTCGTTATCGGCCCAGACTGGTGATTCAGCACCGACTTTCACCTGCTCGATCTCTTCAGCGCTCATGTCGCACTTCAAGCCTATCTGCACATGCTGACCCCACTCATAGCCTGATTTACACAGCCAGCCCATACGTAAGATGACAATTTCTCGATCCCGTAAACTGATCGTTGACTTGCCCATAATATGATTGGCAAAGACCATCCAGCGCCTGGCAAGGCTGGGATGATTGGCCATGGTTTTGAAAATATTGAGAACCCGTCCGCCCATTTTGGCATTGCCAATGGCGGCCCTTTGGGCCTCGTTCCAGTCAGCTTCTTCAACCGGCGCAACTCTGGGTGTCTTCATTCGCATAACACTACGTCCTTATTTTTATGTTAAAAACCAGTTTGATATTAATAGTCGGTATCGATAGCCATATTCGCGAGCGGGGCGACCAGGCCTATTTATACTCTACTTCGTCAATTTCGTACTCGATATCACCGGAGGGTGTTTTCACGATCACCACATCACCAATTTCTTTACTAATTAAAGCCCGAGCAATGGGTGATTGATAGGATATTTTTTGTTCTTTGATATCGGCCTCGTCGTCACCGACAATTTTGTAGGTGTAGGTTTCATCAGTTTCGATGTTTATGATGGTCACGGTGGTGGAAAATATCACCTTGTCGCTGGGGGGTATTGTGGAAATATCGATAACCTGGGCATTGCTCAACTTGCTCTCTAAATCGCGAATGCGTGCTTCCGAAAAACCCTGCTCTTCACGGGCGGCGTGGTACTCGGCATTTTCTTTTAAATCACCATGGGCTCGAGCCTCGGCAATCGCCTCCACAATACGCGGTCGGTCGATTTTTTTTAATTGTTCCAGCTCGGCTCGAAGCTGGGCCTCGCCCTCAACGGTCAGAGGAGTTTTGCTCATGGTGTTTCCTTGTTTAGCTTTTGCATCAAGTGCTTAAACCGCAAGTTCCTGCAACTTTCTCACCTGCAAGCCGCCATTGGCGGCTAGGGCATCGAACTTAAGAGCCATACAGACCGCATTGCCACCGGCCAGGGTCGTAGTGTAGTACACACCGCTGGCCTCAGCGCTGGATCGAATGGCAGCGGAATCATTGATCGCCTGGCGGCCCTCGGTGGTATTGATAATCAAATCTATTTTGCCATTTTTTATCATATCAACAATATGAGGGCGACCTTCTTTTACTTTGTTGACCACTTCAGTTTCAAGCCCGGCATCACGAATCATCTGTGCGGTGCCACTGGTACAAACCAGTGAGAAGCCTAGCTGACATAGTTGCCTGGCAACCTCTGCTACGCCGGATTTATCTGGTTCCCGGACACTCAAAAAAGCCGTGCCGGACTGGGGGATTTCATCACCAGCGCCCAATTGCGCCTTGGCATAGGCTTCGGCAAAAGTTTCACCGATGCCCATTACTTCGCCGGTCGATTTCATTTCCGGCCCTAAAATCGGATCGATACCGGGGAATTTATTAAAGGGGAAGACCGCTTCTTTAACGTAAAAGTGTTTGGGAATGACCTCTTCGGTAACGCCCAAATCCGCCAGGCTTTGTCCCGCCATACATCGAGCGGCGATTTTAGCCAGGGAAACACCGATAGCCTTAGAGACAAAAGGCACAGTCCGAGAGGCTCGGGGATTAACCTCAATCACATAGACCTTGTCGTCCTGCCAGGCCAGTTGTACATTCATCAAACCTTTGACACCCAGCTCAAGGGCCATGGCTTTGACGACCTCGCGCATTTCTTCCTGCACGGACTCGGGCAAGCTATAGGGAGGTAGCGAACAGGCCGAATCACCGGAGTGAATACCCGCCTGTTCAATGTGCTGCATGATGGCACCGATCACCACATCCTGGCCGTCGGACACTGCGTCGATATCCACCTCGATAGCTGCAGAAAGAAAATAGTCGAGCAATACCGGGGAATCATCCGAGACCTGAACCGCATCACGCATGTAGCGGAGCAGCTCATCATCACCATAGACAATCTCCATGGCCCGACCGCCAAGCACGTAGGACGGTCTCACTACCAGGGGATAACCAATATCTGCGGCCTTTTCGATAGCCTGATCAACCGAGCGCACGGTGGCGTTGGAGGGCTGTAATAAACCCAACTTGTTGATCATTTGCTGGAAACGTTCTCTATCTTCAGCCTGGTCGATAGCATCTGGCGTAGTGCCAATTATCGGCACGCCTGCGGCTTCGAGGGCTCGCGCCAATTTTAGCGGTGTTTGCCCGCCAAACTGGACGATCACGCCAACAGGGTTTTCGACGGCGACAATTTCGAGCACATCTTCGAGTGTGACTGGCTCAAAATAGAGCCGGTCGGAGGTATCGTAATCAGTGGATACGGTTTCAGGATTACAGTTGACCATAATGGTCTCGTAGCCATCTTCCCGCATCGCCAGGGCAGCATGAACACAGCAATAATCAAACTCGATACCCTGACCAATGCGATTGGGGCCACCGCCGAGCACGAGGATCTTATCCCGATCTGACGGTGCAGATTCACATTCTTCTTCGTAGGTGGAATAGAGGTACGCCGTATCGGTGGAGAACTCGGCAGCGCAGGTATCAACGCGTTTGTAGACCGGTCGAATATTGGTCTGCCAGCGTTTATTTCGCACTTCTGCTTCGCTGACGCCGATGACATCGGCAATACGCCGGTCGGCGAAACCCTTTCGTTTCAGTGCATAAAGGTAATCGGCATCCAGGTCACTTAGTTGGTGGCTGCTTAGCGCCTGCTCGTCTTTGATTAAGTCTTCGATTTGCACCAGAAACCACCGATCAATAGCAGTGGCCTGAAAAATATCCTCAACACTCATTCCGGATCGGAAGGCATCTCCGACATACCAGATTCGGTCCGAGCTTGCCGCCGTCAATTGCTGACGAATCTCACTGTTGGCGGCATCGCTGTTTAGATCGACCCGAGGGTCAAAACCTGAGCTGCCGACTTCCAGGCCACGCAAGGCCTTTTGCAAAGATTCCTGGAAGGTTCGACCGATGGCCATGACCTCGCCTACCGACTTCATTTGCGTCGTTAAGAGTGGGTTGGCCTGAGCAAATTTCTCAAAAGCAAAACGCGGTATCTTGGTCACCACGTAATCGATACTGGGTTCGAAAGAGGCCGGTGTTGCACCGCCGGTAATATCGTTGCGCAATTCGTCGAGGGTATAACCAATGGCTAGTTTGGCGGCAATTTTGGCAATGGGAAAGCCCGTCGCTTTTGAGGCCAGCGCCGATGAGCGGGATACCCTGGGATTCATCTCTATCACCACCAGACGACCATCTTCTGGATTTACCGCAAACTGGACATTGGAGCCGCCGGTTTCGACGCCGATCTCCCGCAGCACAGCGACGGAGGCGTTACGCATGATCTGATATTCCTTATCAGTCAGCGTCTGAGCGGGGGCAACGGTGATGGAATCGCCCGTGTGGATGCCCATGGGGTCGAGGTTTTCAATGGAGCAGATAATGATGCAGTTATCATTTTTGTCACGCACCACTTCCATTTCATATTCTTTCCAGCCGATCAGAGATTCATCAATCAGCAACTCTTTGGTGGGCGAAAGATCCAGGCCACGCTTGCAGATTTCTTCGAATTCTTCACGGTTGTAGGCGATACCGCCACCGGAGCCACCCATGGTGAAGGAGGGGCGAATAATACAGGGGAAGCCAAATAGATCAGGCACCTGGAGGGCTTCTTCAAGACTATGGACAATCCGCGAATTGGGCGTTTCGAGACCGATGGCTTTCATGGCGCGATCAAATTTTTCACGATCTTCGGCTTTATCGATGGCTTCTTTGGTGGCGCCGACCAGCTCGACACCAAATTTTTCGAGCACGCCTTCGCGGGCTAGATCAAGGGCGCAGTTAAGTGCGGTCTGACCACCCATAGTCGGCAAAATCACGTCGGGGCGTTCTTTCTCGATAATCGCTGCTACTGTACGCCATTCCACCGGTTCGATGTAGGTGGCATCGGCCATCACCGGGTCGGTCATAATGGTCGCAGGGTTGGAATTAACCAGGATGACGCGGAAGCCTTCCTCTTGCAAAGCCTTACAGGCCTGAGCACCGGAATAATCGAACTCACAGGCCTGACCGATAATAATCGGTCCGGCGCCAAGAATTAATATGCTGTGAATATCGCTACGTTTTGGCATTGGTACTCATCATGGTTTTTTCGAAGAGCTATCAGTTTAGGTAAGAAGCCATCAGCGCGGGCAAAGGGCCATCAGCTTGATGATCAAGAGTCGTTAGCTCGGTAAAGAGCCATCAGTTCGATAAAGTGGTCAAATAAAGGTGCCGCATCGTGGGGGCCAGGGCTGGCTTCAGGGTGACCCTGAAAACCAAAGGCGGGCTTCTCGGTGTGGGCAATGCCCTGCAAGGAATCATCAAATAGCGAACGATGGGTGGCCCGCAGGGTGTTCGGCAGGCTTGATTCATCTACTGCAAAGCCGTGGTTCTGGCTGGTGATCAACACCGTTTGATCATCGAGATTTTGTACGGGATGGTTTGCTCCATGGTGACCAAACTTCATTTTTGCCGTACTAGCACCGGATGCCAGAGCTAACAACTGGTGGCCCAGGCAAATACCAAATAGGGGGATATCGGTTTCCAGCAAGGTTTGAATAGCGTTAATGGCGTAATCACAGGGTTCTGGATCGCCAGGGCCATTGGACAGGAAGACACCATCCGGCTGCATTGCCAGCACAGCGCTCGCCGGAGTTTGTGCAGGCACAACGGTGACCTCGCAACCACGATCCACCAGCATGCGCAAAATATTTCGTTTTACGCCGTAGTCATAGGCAACTATGCGATAAGGCGTAGCAGCTTGCTCGGGGCTCAGGGTATTGTTCTGGGTTTTTTCCTCAGCATGCTTTGGCGCTGGCTGTATTCGCGCCGCTAGTTGCCAGCTGCCAGCCGTCCACTCGTAAGATTTTTTCGTAGATACCTCTTTTGCGAGATCCAGACCTGCCAGGCCAGCAAAGTTTCGTGCCGCGTCTAGCGCCGCAGATTCGGCACTCTCGGCATCGGTAAAACCGGCCACTATGGCACCACTTTGTGCGCCTTTTTCTCGCAAAATTCGGGTTAGTCTGCGGGTATCGATATCGGCAATGGCAACAATGTTATGTTGTTTGAGATAGGCGTCGAGACTTTGCTCGCTGCGAAAATTGCTGGTCGTTAGGGGCAGGTCTCGAATCACCAGGCCAGCGGCCCACAGCGCAGTCGACTCTTCGTCTTCGCTATTAACGCCAACATTGCCAATATGTGGGTAGGTCAGTGTGACTATCTGTCGGGCGTAGGAGGGGTCGGTGAGAATTTCCTGATAACCGGTCATGGCAGTGTTAAACACCACCTCGCCACTGGCTATGCCCTCTACGCCGATAGCTTTACCACGAAAGATAGAACCGTCCACAAGAGCTAAAATGGCAGGTGGGCGGGCAAGCTGGTTCAACAGGAACTCCTTCGTAAGGCCAGTAAGTAATGGGTTTTCTGACAACGAACGAAAGGTAGTTGCTCTCCGGGCTAGAAAGTTCCAACTAAGCGATTTAATAAAGCTTAGCTAAGAAAATCAGGCTATAAAAAAGCGAGATGAAAACTGTCGTTTCACCTCGCCAATATGCAACCTTTTAGGACATTCCACCGCTTGCCAACCTCTGCGCTGTCAGGCTGATACCGCGGATTATACCCCGGCAAAACCTGAGGCGGGATTTTAGGTGATTAGCTCTAAACTGTCCAGCTATTAGGGGGCTTGAAGACCTCTAATGGGCGCATTGACTAGCGTTTTTTGAGCGCTTTGTTTAAGTCCCCTGTTTAAACGCTTTTATTTAAGGCCCAGTACATCTTGCATGTCGAACAGGCCATTAGGTTTATCTGCCATCCAGGCTGCAGCTCGTACCGCGCCCCTGGCAAAAGACATACGACTTGACGCTTTGTGGGATATCTCGACCCGCTCGCCTTCGGCTGCAAACATTACCGTGTGATCGCCGACGATATCGCCAGCCCGAATAGTCGCAAAACCAATGGTGTCGTCTTTGCGCGCGCCGGTTTGTCCTTCACGACCGTAAACTGCGACTTTATTGAGATCACGACCTAAAGCATCGGCTACCACCTTGCCCATACTTAAAGCGGTGCCCGAAGGCGCATCGACTTTGTGGCGATGATGAGCCTCGGTAACTTCAATATCGACATCGTCACCTAGCACCCGCGCTGCCATATCGAGCAATTTAAAACACAGGTTAACGCCGGTGCTGAAGTTCGAGGCCATGCACAGGCTTGTACTTTCAGCGGCTGCAACAACGGTGGCTTTTTGTGTGGTATCAAAACCGGTGGTGCCGACCACCATTTTCTTGCCATGTTGAGCACATAATGAGGCATTGCTAACGGTGGCTGCGGGCGCAGTGAAATCTATCAGGATATCAAAATCGTCGATCACTTCATTGAGATCACCCACGACGATAACGCCATTGCGTCCGACTCCGGCCATCTCGCCAGCATCGACACCCAGCAAAGAGCTGTCGGGCTGCTCCAAAGCGGCTGACAGGGTTAATTCAGGATGATTAGCCACCGCTTCAATTAAGGTTCGACCCATGCGACCACCGGCACCCGTCACGGCTATTCTTGTCATATTATTCCCCTCAGCCCCGGCTCTTAATTCCTAAACCCTGTGACTTGAATGCTGTCGCCTAAACTTGATGGCCTAAAGCAGATCAGGCACTAAAACCATCGAAAAAGCTCTTCACCCCTGCAAACCAGCTGGTTTTGCGCGGAGAGTGCTTGTCATTGTCCAATGAATCCTGAAGTTCTTTCAATATTTGTTTTTGTTTGGAGTTAAGTTTTATGGGTGTTTCGACCACTACCCTGCAGAGGAGATCACCCTGAGGCCCACCGCGCACGGGAATCACACCTTTATTGCGCATGCGGAACAACTTGCCAGTTTGGGTTTCCGGGGGGACTTTCAGCTTAACGCGGCCCGTCAAGGTCGGCACCTCAAGCTCGCCGCCCAGAGCAGCATCGATAAAGGAAATAGGTACTTCGCAATACAGGTTTGCGCCATCGCGCTGGAATATCGGATGTTCCTTAACCACGACCTGAACGTACAAATCACCGGCCGGTCCGCCACCCGGGCCAGCTTCACCTTCTCCGCTTAAACGGATTCTGTCCCCGGTATCGACACCCGCTGGCACTTTTACCGACAGGGTCTTTTGCTCTTCAGTTTGACCGCGGCCATAGCATTTATTGCAGGGGTCAGTGATGATCTTGCCCCGACCACGACATTTAGGACAGGTCTGCTGAACTGAGAAAAAGCCCTGGGCCCGCCTGATCTGACCGGCACCATGACAGGTATCGCATGATATCGGCGAGGTGCCTTTGCGTGCGCCGCTACCATCACAGGGGTCACAATCGACCATGGTCGGTACACGAATCTTCGTTTGTGTACCCTGGGCGGCATCTTCGAGACTCAGTTCGAGATCATAACGAAGGTCAGAACCTCGGGCCGCGCCACCTCGTCCCTGGCCGCCAAAAATATCACCGAATACATCGCCAAAAATATCACTGAAACCAGCGCCTCCGCCACCATTTGCCTGAGCGTTGACGCCCTCATGGCCATAGCGATCATAGGCAGCTTTCTTCTGGTCGTCGGAAAGCACTTCGTAAGCTTCGCTGGCTTCCTTGAACTTTTCTTCTGCATCCGGATTGTCCGGGTTGCGATCTGGGTGATGCTTCATGGCAATGCGACGATAGGCTTTTTTTACTTCGCTTTCGTCCGCGCCCTGAGGCACACCAAGGACTTCGTAATAATCCCGTTTTGACATAATTCGCTCAGTTTATCCTTTAAAATAATTCTCAGACTTAGATGTGCTCCAGTCTGTCGAGCTTAGCTCACGTGCTCTTATCGAAATATTGCAATCGGCCTCTGTGCAGCGCAGCCAGTTTTGGTGGTTTTACATAGCACAAAACGCAGACCCCAGGGCCTGCGTTTATGCATCAGCAATGACTGAAAATATTAAGTGAAGATTATTTCGCCTCAGTATCGTCTACTTCCTCAAATTCAGCATCGACAACATCTTCGCCATTATCCTCATTGACTTCGCCTTCAGGCGCGCTTTCAGCCTGTGCAGCCTGCTCGGCATAGAGTTTTTGCGCCAGTTCTGCCGAAGCCTCAGACAATTTACCCGCCGCTGCGTCGATGGCTTCTTTATCATCGCCGCCTACCGCTTCTTCAACTTCTTTAATAGCCGATTCAATGGCCTCTTTTTGTTCTGGTGAGGCTTTATCACCCGCTTCTTCGAGAGTCTTTTTAGCCGCGTGAGCTAAACCATCTGCGGTATTGCGGGCGGTAATCAAGGCTTCAAATTTGAGATCACTCTCGGCATTGGCCTCGGCGTCCTTGACCATTTTTTCAATCTCATCATCGGACAGGCCAGATGAGGCCTTGATAATGATGGACTGCTCTTTGCCAGTTGCTTTGTCCTGGGCAGAAACATTCAGAATACCGTTGGCATCAATATCAAAGGACACTTCGATTTGAGGCATGCCGCGAGGTGCGGGCGGAATATCCGACAGATCAAAACGACCCAGTGATTTATTTTGTGCCGCTTGCTTGCGCTCACCCTGGACGACGTGAATGGTCACCGCCGACTGGTTATCATCAGCCGTAGAAAAGGTCTGGGATTTCTTGGTGGGAATGGTAGTGTTTTTCTCGATCAGCGCTGTCGCGACACCACCCATGGTTTCGATACCGAGGGTCAGTGGGGTCACATCCAGCAAGAGTACGTCGGTAACATCACCCGCTAACACCGCACCCTGAATCGCTGCACCCACGGCAACGGCTTCGTCTGGATTCACGTCCCGGCGTGGCTCTTTACCAAAAAAGTCGCTGACTTTCTTTTGCACCAGAGGCATGCGGGTCTGACCACCAACCAGAATAATCTCATCGATCTGCGCCGCTGATTTTCCTGCATCCTTCAAGGCTATTTTTAAAGGTGCCAGTGAACGATCCACCAAATCTTCGACCAGAGATTCAAATTTTGACTGGGTTAACTTGACCACCAGATGTTTCGGGCCAGTGGCATCTGCGGTGATATAAGGCAGGTTGACTTCGGTTTGCTGGCTGGATGACAACTCAATTTTGGCGTTTTCTGCCGCTTCTTTGAGGCGCTGCATGGCCAGGGGGTCACCTTTGATATCAACGCCGTTAGTCTTGTTGAATTCATCGGCCAGGTAGTTGATCAAACATAAATCAAAGTCTTCCCCGCCGAGAAAGGTATCGCCGTTGGTGGAGAGCACTTCAAATTGAGTCTCACCGTCAACATCGGCAATTTCAATAATTGAAATATCGAAGGTGCCGCCACCGAGGTCATAAACTGCCACCACGTGATCGCCGCTGCCTTTATCCATACCGTAGGCAAGCGCCGCAGCGGTAGGCTCGTTGATAATGCGTTTTACATCAAGACCGGCAAGTTTACCTGCGTCTTTGGTAGCCTGACGCTGAGAGTCATTAAAATAGGCCGGGACGGTAATGACCGCTTCGGTAACCGTCTCACCGAGGTAGTCTTCGGCGGTTTTTTTCATTTTCTTCAGCACTTCGGCGGAAATTTGCGGTGGTGCTTTTTTGTCCCCCAGGGCTTCTACCCAGGCATCGCCATTGTCAGCTTTGACAATCTTGTAGGGCACCATGGTGATGTCTTTTTGTACCACATCATCTTCAAAACGGCGACCGATCAGACGCTTTACCGCAAACAGCGTGTTATTGGGGTTGGTGACCGACTGGCGTTTTGCCGATTGGCCTACCAGCACTTCTCCGTCGTCTGTAAAAGCGACCGTAGAAGGCGTAGTGCGTGTGCCTTCGGAGTTTTCAATGACCTTCGGCTTGTCGCCTTCCATTACCGCGACGCAGGAATTAGTGGTTCCTAAATCAATTCCAATTATCTTGCCCATGCTGGCATTCTCCACTTAAATTTTGCTATTAACGATTCAATCTCTGTGCTCTATATTGGCGCTGAAGATAAAAATTCAAGCCTGAGCCTTATTCTTTTGGCTGTGGCCTTTAACGCCCTTAAACACCCACTTGTTTGCAGGACTAGCTTTCTGCACCCTTAGAGACGATAACCATCGCTGGCCGCACCAGACGTCCGTTGAGCAAATAACCTTTTTGAAACACCTCAATGACGGTGTTAGCCGGAATCTCTGGATGGGGCACCATGGTCATGGCCTGATGAAACTCGGGATCAAAACTCTCATTGCCTGGATCGATTTGCTCGACTTTGTTGCGGGTGAGAACGTCAACAAAGCTTTTCAGGGTTAATTCGATGCCCTCGCCAATGGCCTTCTGAGCTTCATCTTTACCATCGAGAAGGGAATTTATGGTCGCCAGACCTCGTTCAAGGTTGTCGACTACCGGCAGCAGCTCACCGAGGAAGTTTTCCAGGGCGTACTTGTGGGCATTTTCGATATCGCGATCAACCCGGCGACGCAAATTTTGCATCTCCGCCTGGACTCTCAAGGTCTGATCTTTGGCTTCCTGTAGTTGTTCTTCAAGCGCGGCAAGGGGGTTTTGTTGGCTTGCTTGTTCCGGCTCATTGCTGTCGCCATCTATTAATTCACCTTCATCAATTAGCTCTCCTTTCTGCACGGCGGCATTTTCTTTCTGAAGGCAATCTTTATCTTCCCCGGACTGTTGGTCTTCCTGAGGAGTTTGCTCATCACTCGACACGGTTTTCCCCTAAGTTTTGGACGTAAGCGCTATATTGGGTCGGCTGCGGGTCTTTCAAGATGTCAATCAGTTCACCGACAACATCCATTGCAATGGCCGGTGCAATTTGGGTATAAGATAAACTACAGAGTCAAATGTAAACTGGCGAACTAATGGGCGATAGCTCATCGTTGGCAGCCAAAAGTTCACGACTAAAATCGGTTGAATCATCCTTGCTAACTTCACTCACTATTACTGACTTCACCCTGGTAAAACATCTCGATATCGAGTTTTCGGCGGGTATGACGGCGGTTACCGGTGAAACCGGTGCGGGCAAATCATTGATCCTCGATGCTCTGGGTCTGGCCCTGGGTGATCGAGGTGATACCGACCGTATTCGTCAAAATGCCAACAAAGCAGAGGTTGCCGCTAATTTTGACCTTCGCAGCAACAATCCCGCACAGCAATGGCTAGAGGACAATGGCTTTGAGGACAACAACAATGGCAAAGACCTGGCCAGAGAAGTGCTGGTACGCCGCTCTCTGACGCAAGACGGACGCTCTCGGGGCTTTATCAATGGTCAGGCAGCGACCATGACCCAATTACGCGAGCTCGGTGGCTTTATTATCGATATCCACAACCAGCACGAACATCAGTCTTTATTAGAGAGAAATCAACAACGGGCCTTGCTCGATGATTTTGGCGGCCATCGCTCCCTGTGTGAATCTGTTAAAAGTAGCTATCAAGCCTGGTCGAGTGCGAAAAACAGCCTTGATCAATATCAGTCACGGAGCGAGGATTCTGCCGCACAGCGA
>CALLDA010000203.1 GCA_937998635.1 uncultured Pseudomonadales bacterium | reverse complement strand
CGCGTTGGCTGCCATCAGCCGCAATTCACTGCCGACGATATCGGGCCGACGATCAAGCAACATAGCCGGCGTACCAATATTTGGCACCTGGTTTCTCGGTAATAAGGGAAAACCTACGTCGACAGCTTGCAAGGAACCTGGGCGCTGATTTAACAAAACCTCGATGCTCAGTAAGCTTTCTTTATTTTGCTGCTCAAGCAAAGCCAGCTGAGCCAGAGCCGTGGTGGAATTTTCCCTGGCGACATGAACACTCACTGCCGAAGTGTTCTTAACACCAAGCTCGTAACGACGGGACACCGTATTCAAAGTTTGCTTTCGACTTTTTACGATATCTTCCTGTATCTCAATTTCTCGGCTCACTAATGCCAGCACGACTCGTTGCCTTACCAGTTCCGCGATCAATGACAACTCAAGGCTACGTAAATCATTAGCATTCGCTAAAGCGCTGTATTCAGCCGATTCTACCGCGCGGCGGGTGCGGCCAAATAAGTCTATCTGCCAGGAGGCCACACCGCTGACGCCAACATTTGATCGATAGGAACGTGCGCTGTCATCAATCAGGCCGGGTGAAAAACTCCGAGTCCCGTCGCTGGTAATACCGAATGTTGGCCACCAGACCGCTTGTTGAATATTCACTAGTTCACGGGCCTGGACCAACCTTTCTGCGGTAGCTTTCAGGTCGAGATTGCCAGCCACGAGTTGCTCGACCCAACTATCAAGTAATTGGTCACTGTAGTTGCGCCACCACTGCACAAGGCCATCTTGATCGGCGTTTGCGGCTGCACTGGATTCAGGGGCTGACGGCACCTCAGAGGAGAGATATTCGGGAGAGACCGAAGCCTGAGTAGGTGGCCGGGTGTAATCAGGGCCGACAGTGCAACTCACCGCCAGAAGAGTCAGGGTAATCACTACACACAAATTTCTGAACAACTATGAACCCTCAAGCCAAAATGTAACTGTTCAAATCAACTCCGATACGAGCTCTGAATATCCAGGCAGGAGCGATGTCACCTGCAACAAATAGGTCAATTTCGCTTTATGTTGCTATTCGTTAAGCGCCTAAGCACTCACCGAAACTATACCTTGCCAGCACATTTACTTGTCACTTGATTTGGCCAGGAATATATAGCTTCCAGGCTCGAACCTTTGTTGTCTCTGATCGCTTTCCCCTTTAAAAATAAGCCAACTTCCAACATTCAGGCGGGGGCAATTTATCTCAAAAAACCCTACTATTTATACCGGTTTGACCTGACAGATATCAAGGACTAGTATCGGTTGCGGTATTCTACTTACTTTTATTATTTAACTAAGCCCTAACTGGAGAGTTACTATGAAACCCTGTATCTCAGCTGATTCACATATCGTCGAGCCACCCAACTGTTACATCGATTTTATTGACCCCAAATTCCGCTCCGTTGCACCCCACATTGAAAAAAACAAACACGGTGTTGACTCCTTTGTCGTTGAAGGCATGAAAAACTCATTACCACTGGGTTTGCTTGCCGGCGCAGGAATTCCAGCCGACGAATTACGTATTCAGCGTAACGCCAATTTTGACGAGCTAGCACGTGGCAGCTGGGACCCCAAAGCCCGTATGGCCATCCAGGACGAAGAAAATATAACTGCCGAGATCATTTATGCCTCGGTGGGTATGGTGCTCTGTGGCCTCGAGGATTACACCTACAAAAGTGCTTGCTTCAATGCCTATAACCGTTGGCTGGAAACTTTTTGTGGCGAAGCCCCAACCCGCTTATATGGACTAGCTCAGACTTCAGTGGCTTCGGTAGATGAGGCCATTGAAGACTTTCGCCGCGCCAAAGCAATGGGCATGGTGGGCATGATGATGACCGGGAATCCTCAGCATGAGGACTATGATCACCCAGATTATGACGCCCTGTGGCAATGCGCAGTGGATTTAGACATGCCAATTTGCTTTCATATTCTGACCATGAAAGGCCACGATGTCTCCTCTGCTTTCAAGCCCGAAAGAGGACCCGCAGCGCTCGGCTTTTTGAATATTATTCGTGGTGTCCAGGATATTATTGGAGTCTTTGTATTTAGCGGCGTATTCGAACGCTTTCCCAAACTGAAAATGGTCGTTGCTGAAGGCGATGCTGGCTGGGTTCCTCACTATATGTACCGTGCTGACCATGGTGCGGAACGTCTGGGCACTGGCCTGTCCAAAGTCATTTCCAAGCCACCTAGTGATTACATTCGGGATAATATCTGGTTCACCTTTCAGGATGATGAAACCGCTTACGAATCTCAAAAGCTAATCAACAATAACAAGTTGGTCTGGGCCAGTGATTATCCCCACACTGATTCCACCTATCCCCGCTCCCAGCAAATATTGTCTCAGCAAATGGCACATTTGACTGAGGCTCAAAAGAATGCGGTGGTTCACGACAACATCAAAGCAGCATTTAACCTGCCCGGTGTTGGTTAACTAGATCATGGCGTATTGACTAACTAGAGATAGCAGTCGGCGGAAACGCTTAAAGTGCTATCAAAGCCCAGATCTGACAGATAAATTATTTATCTGTCAGATCTGGGCTTTTTTATTGTCGATTTACAGTGAGCTGAAAGCCCTGCTCGGCCTCTGGCAAGGCCACACCAGGGTCATTTAATACCGGTGATTCAGGGCGATCATCAAAGGTCAGATGCCCCCTTGCTTCCTGCCGAACAATCCTTTGTGTCACAAATTCTGGGACCTTAATATTCCTCGATTCTGGAAACTTATCTTCATACAAATGCGGTCGAAGATAATATTGTTCTGGCGTTTCAACCAACGCCTGGCTCTTTCGCAAAGGTGACTTCAACCAGTTGCGGCGCATAAAATCCGGGCGGAACACCAGATTGCCCTCCTCCGCAGAAATATCAATCACCTGCGGGGCATCATGCAGGGTATAACTCATCAGGTCGACGCGTGGGTCATAGTAAGCGGTAATAAACTTGGCCCAACCCTGTTCACCCAGCTTCGGGTTAGCATGCCAGGCAACGCGTTCTTCCACCAGAATCAGCTCGTCGGCCTCATTGTAGGATTCAAAACGCAGTGGGTAAAAGTGTTGCTGATCGACCCAGATAAGCACCTTGCGATCATAGTAGCCCTCTAACCAGTCCTCTTTGGGTGTCGCCTCGATAACGAAACAGGGCACGCCGCCAGAGGCAGTGTAAGCTGAATAATCATCGCCCATCAGTTTAATATCTGCTGCCGCCTTGCGGTAATAACTACCATCAGGCCGTCGCAAAGTAATGTGAGACCGGGTATTGGGAAAGCGTACGGTTTCGGTGAGCACATCCGCTCCGAGTAAACTAACCGAAAACTCCCAGGCATCACGCCCGACAATCACGTCAAAAGAT
>CALLDA010000202.1 GCA_937998635.1 uncultured Pseudomonadales bacterium | reverse complement strand
ATTGATTGCAGCGGCACCTCAACATGAGCCGGAGGGTCTATAAGCAAGCGAGTGACAGCGAATACGATACGTTGCTCAATTTCACCACCCATGTTTGGTGCTGAACGAACTTAATACTGATCAAATTTATGACTTACTCTACTAATACGTATCTAATCAACGACAGGAATACATTATGAGTGCAGGAACTAGATTGCCGGGAACCCCGGAACCGACGTGCTATTTTAAGGGCCACGAAGGCCTGGATATAGCGGCTGATGTCTGGGGTGACCCGAATGGTCCCCTGGTCTTACTTCAGCACGGCGGCGGTCAAACTCGCCATGCCTGGAAAAGCGCTGGCGAAACACTAGGCGCAGCTGGTTATCATGCGGTTGCCTTTGACGCACGGGGTCACGGTGACTCCCAGTGGTCACCGGATGGTGTCTATGGCATGGATGTCATGGTCAAAGATTTAAAATGCGTTATTGGACAATTGGGTGATAAAAGGCCAGTGCTGGTGGGTGCCTCCATGGGCGGTGGCACCAGTTTAGTGGCTACCGGCGAGGATCACATCGATGCAACAGCTTTAGTGCTCGTCGACATAGCGCCAAAGATAGAACCCGAAGGCGTTGACAAAATTCAGGCCTTTATGAGCCAGAAACCGGAAGGTTTTGCCTCCCTTGAAGAAGTGGCAGAAGCCATCGGTAGTTATCAACCCCACCGCGAAGCACCAAAAAACCTTGATGGTCTGGCAAAAAATGTCCGGCTGACACCGGATGGCAAATACAAATGGCATTGGGATCCGGGCTTTAGAGCGATGCGCAGGGATATTTCCAAGCGACAAGCGCGTCTGGAAGCCTGTTCACGTAATTTAAAGCTGCCTGCCTTGTTGGTCAGGGGCGGATTATCTGACGTGCTGAGCGAAGAGGGTGCACAGAACTTCCTCTCAATGTGCCCACACAGCGAATATGTCAATGTCACCGGTGCGGGACATATGGTGGCAGGAGATCGCAATGATGTATTTTCTAGCTCTGTGATTGAATTTCTATCACGCACGGTGCCGATAAAAGGTGAGCCAGTTCAGGAGCCACATGAAACCCATCCCCATCACGAAGGCCCCCCAGGAGATGTTAACGACATTCCTTGAAGCCGTTATATAGCCGAAGGGGAAGGGTGGCGCTGTCTTCGTAGGCAAATTAATCCTTGATAAAAGCGCCCCGGGCGGCGATGTTGCTTGACAGCGTAGGGTGAGGTTTTTAGAATGCGCGCCTCTCTGCACAATAGCGTCTAAGAGAGAAGCCTGTCCCGTTCGTCTAGAGGCCTAGGACACCGCCCTTTCACGGCGGTAACAGGGGTTCGACTCCCCTACGGGACGCCAGTTTTTTGCTACAAGATTGCGGGAATAGCTCAGTTGGTAGAGCGCAACCTTGCCAAGGTTGAGGTCGCCGGTTCGAACCCGGTTTCCCGCTCCAATTTTAACCCTATTGCATAGCCTGCACTCGTAGGCAGGGCAGCTGTATTTAGAGCAGGCAAAGCTATTTAAATACTTCGAAGAAGCATTCTGGATAGGTATTACCATATCGCCATACCACCACATCGGCTTAGTCTTCTCTTTGCAAAACATTGCACAATGCTCTACTTACACCAGCGATCCGACCAGCAGGCGCAAGCAACGCTGGCATCAATTTCAAAATCGACTGTGTGTCGACTTCAAAAATACCAAGAGAAAGCCCTGACGCTTGTTTTATTGTAAAGTGTTCGGTGAACTGTGGATCAATAATAAATGACCAATAACATTCCCGCCCTGAGTATCAAGGGTTTAGGCAAAGTCTACGGCAACGGCTTCGAAGCATTAAAAGGCATCGATCTTGAAGTGCTGGCGGGGGATTTTTTTGCCCTGTTAGGGCCGAACGGCGCGGGCAAATCAACCACCATCGGCATCTTGTGTTCTCTGATACAGAAATCGGAGGGCGAGGTTGAGATATTTGGCAAAAATATCGACCGTCAGTTTTCCCAGGCCAAAAAAGATATTGGGGTAATGCCCCAGGAGTTTAATTTCAATCAATTTGAAAAAGTGCTCGATATCGTCGTTACCCAGGCTGGTTACTATGGCTTGCCCCGCAAACTGGCCTTAAGCAGAGCAGAGAAATACCTGCGTAAGCTGGGCCTGTGGGATAAAAGAAACGATCGTGGCCGCACCTTGTCTGGAGGCATGAAACGACGCTTGATGATCGCCAGAGCCCTGGTGCATGAGCCACGCCTACTTATCCTTGATGAGCCGACCGCTGGGGTAGATATTGAATTACGCCGATCCTTATGGCAGTTCCTGAAGGAAATCAACGAGCAGGGCACTACGATTATCCTGACGACCCATTACCTTGAAGAAGCCGAAAGTCTGTGTAGAAATATTGCCATTATTGATCAGGGCAAAATTGTCGAAAACACCACGACCAGGGCCTTGTTAGGTCAGCTAAATAAAGAAGTTTTTATTCTTGATACTAAAGAAGCGCTGGCAAATTTTCCGCTTATCGAGGGTTATCCCGCTCACGCCATTGACCTCCACAGTTTTGAGGTCGAGGTAGATAAAGCACAGTCCTTGAATGAGTTATTTGTGGCTTTGTCAGAACGTGATATTCATGTTGTGAGCATGCGCAATAAAGCCAACCGTCTGGAGGAGTTATTTATTTCCATGACTAATCAGGATCCTCAAAGCGTTGCTTCTAACACTGTCACTACGAATGAGGGCATTGCACAGTGAATTATCATGAGCAACGGATAGCCTTTACTACTCTAGTAGTCAAAGAAATCCGACGTTTTGCACGCATCTGGCAGCAAACACTGTTACCTCCAGCGATTACCATTGCGCTTTATTTTGTTATTTTTGGCACTTTAATTGGCCCGAGAATTGGTCAGATGTCTGGCTTTAGCTACATGGAATTTGTTGTTCCCGGGCTCATTATGCTGTCAGTCATTACCAATTCTTTTGGTAATGTCGTCTCATCATTTTTCGGCAATAAATTCGCTGGAAATATCGAAGAAATGCTGGTGTCACCGATGCCTAATTATGTGATTCTACTGGGCTTCCTCACCGGCGGTGTGGCTCGCGGTTTAGCTGTTGGCGCTATTGTGACAGTGCTTTCGTTGTTTTTTACTGACCTGGATATACAGCATCCACTGATCACCATCAGTGTTATATTTCTGACCTCGATTCTGTTCTCATTGGCAGGATTGGTGAATGCCATTTATGCTGAAAACTTTGATGACATCACCATTA
>CALLDA010000201.1 GCA_937998635.1 uncultured Pseudomonadales bacterium | reverse complement strand
CGTGACGGTGGCCAGTGAGTTTCTCGCAATAGGCTAACAGCTCGCTTTGCTCATCGGCGGCAAAGGGCGGCACACCGAAATGCTCTAAGGATAAAGTTGTGCCTTCGGCCTCGCCCAGGCCCAGAAAGCGATGCTCGATGGTCTGGTGCAGCTCATTAATATCCATGCCCGGCAGGGGACGTATTTCAAACCCAAGTTCGGCCTGTCCGCAGATGCGGTTGGGGTTGTCGCCGCCGTGGATACAGCCCAGATTTAATGTGGGATAATCAACAGCGAACAGTGGGTTGCTGTACCGTTCTTTAAGCTCAGCTTGCAGGGCCCGCAAGGCACTCAATGCATCATGCATAGTGTGCATAGCGTTGTTGCCCAGGGCGGGATTGCTGGAGTGCCCAGACTTGCCCTGTATCACCAGTTTTTCTATCAAAATACCTTTGTGTGTAGCGATGGGTTGCATACCAGTAGGCTCACCAATGACCGCATAGCGAGCTTTCGGCTTGCCTGCCTCAGCAAGGGCTTTCGCGCCAGCCATGGAGGATTCCTCATCAGCGGTGGCGAGAATAATTAAGGGCTGTTGAAGGGGGCGTTGCGAGGAGGACTCAAGAAAAGGTTTCGCCGCTTCGATAGCGAGGGCAAAAAAGCTTTTCATATCGCAAATGCCCAGACCGTAAAAGCGATTATCTCGTTCGCACAACTCAAAGGGCGACTGCTGCCAGAGTCCCTCATCACAGGGCACGGTATCGGTGTGACCAGACAGCACTAAACCGCCAGGGCCACTACCCAGCGTCGCAATCAGGTTGGCTTTGCGCGGATCCGCCAGGGGCATGATCTCGGTCTGGAAGCCCAGATCATCAAGCCAGTTAGCCAGCATGTCGATCAGCCCACGATTGCCCTGGTCGATACCAGAGTTCACGCTGCTGATCGAATTACAGGCGATAAGTTGCTGGAGCATATTAAGAAGCGTCATAGGGTCGCAAGTTTAGAGGGCGAGGGGCAGGAAAAGCAATTTGTATTGGCAGCGGTTCTGGCCGCGCTCTGATCAGAACGGCATCAAAACCTGACTACAGGCTGGTCATGCGAGCTGCATAGAATAAGCTGGGTGATTAAGAGTTGAGCCAGAAATAGACGAGTAAGCCTAGCTGCGAGGAAAGGAGCAGAGTGAGAAGCGGCCCCGAAAACAAGAGCGTACCTGGCTGTGCATCACCCGGATTCATCCTCCTCAGCGAGGTCAGTAGGCCGTTTGGTAAATACTTTATTTCCGGTAAACATCGCTGATACCAGGCCATTTTTTTCTCTTAACTCCGTAACAATAACGCCGAGAATATGTATCAGTATCGCCATCACAAGCAGGTAAAAACCATATTGGTGTACCCATAAATAAGGTTTTCTAAAGGCCCTCATTTCCTCATAGCCCTGGGGGTCTACGGCGTCTTTTGAGCCGGGTTTGAGATCCTTGAGTTGGCTGTGATCTTCCCCAGAACCGGTGACCCATTCGGCTATCTCGTGGCCAAAGGGCGGCAAATATAAGTCGGTACCTGCCAGTACAAGTCCTGTGGTGGCCTGGGTGATAAGCAGTAAAAACAACACGGTGACCATCAATTTTGCCAGCGGGTTATGACCCAGGTAGGCAGGCGTGTGGCCATTTTTTAGGCCGCGCACATAGGCAGTCAGCGAGGTTCTATAGGCTTTACCAAAAGGCAATATTGTTTTCCATCGAGAATGGGTGTTGCCGAAAAACCCCCAAATGATCCGCCAGCTGAGGTTGAGCACAAATACATAGCCAATGTAGGCATGTATGGTTTTCAGCAAAATCTTTCCGTCTGAACTGACACCAAGGTTTTTGTTGAAGAAGATCACCAGCCCGACACCGATTAAGCCGGTCACACATAAAACATTTAGCCAGTGAAAGATTCTGACTGTTCGATCCCATGCGTGGTACGACAAAGCTGGGTGTGTGGTTTTGTTACTCGTCTCGGTGCTTTGGTTCACGTTAGATTCTCCTTATTCATCACTAAGGTAGGCCGCGTGATTTAGTTGACCAGGTTCGATGCTCGATTATGCCGAAATATGCTGAACATAGCCTTAAGCGTTCGTTATGTCTTAAACGATAACAATATTTTTGTAGTCAGTAATATTGCATCTGCATGAATTAAATGATGGTGCCTGTGGAGTAGTACTCAGCCCTCTGATCAGCCTACCAGTAATACAAGTCGGCTATTTTTGCGATAAATCAAGGCATAGGTTCAATAAGCCTGAGCGCTACCAAGTTAGCTGTTAGCATATCGACTATGGAATACGACTTAGCAGATAGCTCACCCAGCAAATTACCTGCTCAACTGCCGGCTCAATTAAGAGTCGGGGTCGAGCAAAAGCTGGCTCAGTTTCGGGACAATACCAGTGCTCAGCTGTCGAGTTGGCTGGATACCCAGCTGGAGGATCAGGAATTCTCCGAGCACTTATATCGAGTCTGGAGTGGCAGTGAGTTTGTCGCCCTAACTTGCCTGCGTCAGCCGGAGCTATTTCAGACCCTGGTTGAGAGCGGGGATTTATCGACGGGCTATGATGATTCCACCTTGTATAGCCGTTGTCTCAAGGCCTTGCAGGAAGAGGCGGCCACCAAGGCTGAGCGAGAAGCAGGCCTGCATCGCCAGCTTAGATATTTCCGCCGCTACGAGATGCTGCGCATTATCTGGCGTGACCTTAGCCGCAGCGCTGGGCTGCTTGAAACCACCCGCGATATGTCCCGGCTTGCCGATGCCGTGATTCAGGTCACCCTGGACAAGCTCCACGATTGGCTGGGTGAAACCTGGGGCAGGCCGGTCGGTGCAACGAGTGGCACTGAGCAGCGCATGTTGGTGGTGGCCATGGGTAAGCTGGGCGCCGATGAGCTTAATGTGTCTTCGGATATCGATTTGATCTTCGCCTACCCAGAGGTGGGTGAAACCCAGGGTGCCGCTAAACAACTGGGCAATCAGGAATTCTTTATCCGCCTGGCGCAAAAGCTGATTCAGGCTCTCGATAATCAGACAGCGGAGGGTCAGGTTTTTCGGGTTGATATGCGTTTGCGACCCTATGGGACCAGCGGCGCTTTGGTATTGAGCTTTGATGCCCTCGAAGAGTATTACCAGACTCAAGGCAGGGACTGGGAACGTTACGCGATGATCAAAAGTCGGGTTATCAAGGATCGGTTTGTAGATGATAGTCAGTTGCTGGATGACAGTGAGACGGACGAACAGGCGCTAACAGAAATTCTGCGTGCCTTTACCTACCGGCGCTACACAGACTTCAGTGCGATTCAATCCTTGCGTGATATGAAGGGCATGATCAACCTTGAGGTTCAGCGCCGAGGTTTGACCAACAATATCAAACTCGGTCATGGTGGCATCCGAGAAGTAGAATTTATCGCCCAGGCTTTCCAGCTCATTCGGGGTGGTCGTGACCCACGTTTTCAGAGTCGCCGCTTGCAGGATATTTTATCGCTACTTGATGCAGAGACCATGTTGCCGGATAGCGGTGGCGAACGTTTGTGGCAAGCCTACGTTTTTCTGCGCAATCTCGAGCATGTCTTGCAGGGCTGGCGAGATCAGCAAACTCAGGACTTGCCCGGCGGGGACGAAAACGGCGAACTGGATCGCCTGCGAGTTGCGGCAATGATGGGTTTAGCTAATTGGGCGGAATTTATTGAGGCGCTTGATCGCCATCGGCTTATCGTCAGTGAGTTATTTCAGGAGCTGGTGGCAGAGCAGGAGGACTCGCCGTCTGAGCATGAAACCAATGCTGATGAGGCGAATTCGGAATCGGCATGGAAGAAGCCGGATTCAATATTTTCGCCCTCGGGCCAACCGGCGCCGGAAA
>CALLDA010000200.1 GCA_937998635.1 uncultured Pseudomonadales bacterium | reverse complement strand
GCGATTCTGGCAGATATGTTTGACCAGCTCGCCAATCTCTTCTGGGTCACCCCAGCGCTTGGGAAAAGGCACCAGCGAAATCAATTTATCGGTGTGCCGGGCATCAACGCTTTCAGCCAAAGGGGTTCTAAAAAAGCCTGGAGCAATGGTCATTACGCGAATGCCATAGGGCGCGAGATCACGGGCCAGGGGCAGGGTGGCGCCAGCGACAGCTCGTTTAGAGGCGGCATAGGCGGACTGCCCAGGCGGGCCATTAAAGGCAGCACCCGAGGCGATGTTAATCAAGACGCCGCGTTCGCCATCTTCAAAGGCTTCCAGATCCATCATCCGCTCGGCGAACAGCGCGCAGCCGTCCAAAGTACCAACGACATTGACATCGATTTGTCGCTGTAAAGATTCGATGGGGTGGGCACCCTGCGAGCGGCTGGTAATTTTTCGGCTGACATCAATGCCGGCAAAGTTTATGGCAATACGGGGTGGGCCAATGGCCGCGCAAGCTTGTTCGACCGCAGCACGAAGAGATTCGTGATCAGCAACATCACATTCGATGGCGACACCGCCCAGTTCTTTAGCCAGGGGTTCTGCCAGAGCCATATCTCGATCCAGTAAAGCCACGGTGGCACCGGCTTCTGCCAGTAAACGTGCGCTAGCTGCGCCAAGCCCTGAGGCGCCGCCAGTGATAAATGCATTTACGCCTTCAATTTTCATTATTGATCCTCGATCGAGCACTTTTCTGTGTCAGTGGGCTGAATGGGAGTCTGTGTCAGTGGACTGAATGGGAGATGGGTGATGCTTATCATCAGAAGAACCCCGCATCGATACGTATGGTCGAGGCATTAAGCATCTGGTTTTCGCAGATATGCTGAACCAGTGCGCCGATTTCGTCAGGCCGCCCCTTGCGTTGCGGAAACAGCGCCCGGCGCAATA
Source organism: uncultured Pseudomonadales bacterium (assembly GCA_937998635.1). Taxonomy (GTDB): domain Bacteria; phylum Pseudomonadota; class Gammaproteobacteria; order Pseudomonadales; family Porticoccaceae; genus HB2-32-21. Next base: position 8,583 of record CALLDA010000200.1, on the reverse strand, counting down.
GCTGGCCGGTCAATTTGTCGTCCATGGTGCCAGCCAGGGGTGTATCAAACAGGCCGGGGGCGATGGTCATAACGCGGATGCCGTAGCGGGATAAATCTCGGGCCAGAGGCAGGGTAGCGCCCACCACACCGGCTTTAGAGGCGGCATAAACCGACTGGCCATTGGGCGCGTTAAACGCCGCGATAGACGCGATATTGATGAGCACGCCACGCTCGCCATCGTCATCAAGTACGTCGAGATCAAGCATTGCTGTTGAGGCATGGGCACAGCAGGCCAGAGTGCCGACCAGGTTCACATCGACAACTCGCTGCATGGGGCCGATGGCATGAGCGCCGGTCTTGTGGCTGGCTATCTTGCGCGCGGTATCGATACCGGCACAGTTAACCAGGATACGCGCAGGGCCGTTTATCTCCTGAGCGCTAGCAAAAGCCTGTTGAATAGATTCGTCATTGGCTACGTCGCAAGCGATGGCTATGCCGCCTACGGCCTTAGCTGTGCTTTCTGCCAGCTCGATATTGCGGTCGAGAATGGCTATTTTTGCGCCCGCTTCTGCCAACACTTTTACCACCCCGGCACCGATGCCGGAGGCTCCGCCGGTCACGACGGCTGCTAAACCCTGAATTTTCATTGTTAATCCCATTTCAATTTAATGGGCTAAGTATTGCATGAAGTGATTTGTTTTGGACAAAAAATCTGAGCTGAGAGACAGTTTTTGATGGCTTGCTGTCAGGGTCGGTGAATTGCCAATCATTAACGAGGAGCTTACAGCGTAGGTTTAGGCGGTGTTGATTTAGTCTATGCCGAGTTTTTTCAGCTTGTAACGGAGCTGCCGGAAACTGATGCCCAGTTTTTCAGCGGCTGCGGTTTTGTTCCAGCGGCTGGCTTCGAGGGCTTCTTCGAGAATACGTTTTTCTATGCCAGCCAGGTAGCCATCTAAATCGCCACCCGCGTATAGCGGGGCATTATCTCGAGGGGCATCATCGTCTGGTTTTATCCCTGCTGTCGACTCGCCAAGGTCAGTGCCTGGGGTGTCCCGGCCGGGAGTTTGTAACTGCAAATCTTCAGGGCTTATGGTTTTGCCGTCGCAGAGCGTAAAGGCTCGCTCAAGGGTGTTTTCCAGCTCTCTAACATTACCAGGGAATTGATGCCTGATCAGCGCGGCCATAGCTGAGGGTTCTATGGCTGGGGGCTTATCTCCAGATTGCCTGGCGTTTCGCTCGACAAATAGCTGGACTAATTCGGGGATATCTTCAGGACGTTCCCGGAGACTGGGCACGTGAAGCTCGATAACGTTTATACGGTAATACAGATCCTGACGAAAATGGTTGAGCTCGACTTCCCGGGACAAGTTTTTGTGGGAGGCACTAAGGATTCTTATATCGACGGGAACTTCAGTGTCTGTACCCACCGGCCGTATGGCTTTTTCCTGAATACCGCGGAGTAGTTTAACCTGCATAGTCAGTGGCAAGTCCGCTACTTCATCTAGGAAGAGGGTGCCGCCATCAGCAGCCTGAAACAAACCTTGTTTGTCCTGGTAGGCACCGGTAAAACTGCCCTTTTTGTGGCCAAAAAATTCACTTTCCATCAGCTCGGAAGGTATCGCCCCGCAATTCACCGGAATAAACGGGCCGTCGGCTCGAGGTCCCTGATAATGAATGGTTCTTGCTACCACTTCCTTACCGCTTCCTGACTCTCCAGAAATATAAATAGGAGCCTGGCTACGAGCCACCCGACTGATCTGTGAACGCAGCTCGTCCATGATGGTGGAGCTGCCGACAAAGGTGGTTTGTTTGTTGACAATACTTGTTTGCGGGGCGGCCAGTTTGAGGGCCGCGGTCACCATGGCCCTTAATTTTGGCAACTGCACCGGCTTACTGACGAAATCAAATGCGCCACGCTTAAGCGCTTCGACGGCGATATCGGTATTGCCGAAGGCGGTAATCATCGCGACGGGCAGGTCCGGATATTTTTCCTGGACGTGATCGATTAAGTCCAGGCCATTGCCGTCGGGCAAACGCATGTCGGTAAGGCAGAGATCAAAACTTCCTTTATCGAGCTTTTGGTAGGCAGCGGTGATGTCGGGTGCTTCGGTGACATCTATGCCGAGCTGACTCAGGGTCATGCCCAGCAATTGTCGGATATCTGGCTCGTCGTCAACGATAAGTGCGCTAGGTTTGTTCATTAGGTAGTTGCCGGTAACAGTTGATCGGGGTGGGCGAATATTATCCTGAAAAACCCCTTGCTGATATCGGGGTTATTCCTCGCTTCTTTATTGGTTTTTCCATTGCTTAATTGAGCGATCTGGGTCTCAGCCTTTGACTCCTTAAAACAATAGCTCAGCGTCGCGTAATTGAACTCGCAGCGCTCCCTGGCCAGGTAAAGGCCCAGGCCGGTACCGGTATTTGAGGTGGTGAAAAAAGGTTCAAATATCTGGTGGAGATGTTTTTCTTCAACACCAGGGCCTCTGTCGTAAATATCTAGGCAGGGCAGTCCTGTCACCTGGTCGGTCTGTATATCAATCTGTACCCAGGGCAGACCGGTTTCGGCTTCACTGTAGCGTTGGGCATTTTCCACTAGATTGGTAATGATTTGATTCAGGTGCACAGGATCAAACAAGACCTGCAAGTTTTTATCTAGCTCATTGATGACGATAGTGCCGAGCTTCGATTGAGCGTTGCCATATTCCTCGGCAAAACGCTTGAGCCACAGGTTTAGCTGCAATTTTTGGAAATCCGGTGCCTCCTGGCGAGATAATTGCAAAATACTATCGACAATCATATTCACCCGCTCGGAATGGCGACTTATGATGTCGGTGAGAGGTCGAATTGCCGCTGCTGTTTCACCTTGTTCCGCCAGCATTTGCGCCGCGTGGCTGATTGCGCCGAGAGGGTTTCTCACTTCGTGGGCAATGCTACCTGCCAGGCGGCCCAAAGATGCCAGCTTTAATTGCTGGGCGTTCTGGACGGTGGATCGAGTGTCCTCTATGAAAACAATGGTGTGCTGCTCCCCTGCTTCGTCCAGGCGGGCAAAGTTGCATTGCACTTCAGTATTTAAGCTGGGAATAGACAGAGGTGGGCAACGTTGCCAGGGATAGGTTTTCCAGTTCTTATATTGTTTGAATATGCCGTTTAGCGAACTCAGGGAAATACCGCGTGCCAGTGGAGCTCCCGCTTTGTGGCCGCCCAGTAATTCGACAGCTGCATTGTTAATGAGTTTGATTTCGGCATTGGTATCAACAAGCACGATGCCGGTTCTCATGCGGTTGACAATCAACTCGTTAAGTCTTTGTAAATGAGCGGCCTGATCGGCCTCCCGGATCGCTAGTTGTTGGGATTCCTGGAGTCGGCGGTTCAGGCTGCGAAAAAGAAAAGCGGTAAAAAATAATACGCTACCCAGCAAGCCGGCTGGGAAAAATGTTGTGTGTTTAGCATCCAGGAAGACCACAGAAAGGATCGTTTCCGCCAGGATCAAAATGCTGGCTATTGCGGCCAGCAATATAGCCAGTTGACCGGTAAAAATAAGTGATCCGGTGGCGATACTTACCAGTAGTAGTAAGCCGATACCACTGCTGAGACCGCCACTGGTAAACATCAACAAATTTAGAGCGATGATGTCGATTAGCAGATAGAGGAATAGCAAATATGATTCGCCCTGGAAGTTTAGTTTGATCAACCAGACGAGACCGAGGAGGGATAATGCTACAAAACTAAGCGCAGCGATCAAAAAATTGTGGCTTGAAAAAGATCCAAGGATGCCAGTGGCGAAGCCAGACAGGTACATCCCGAGTAGTAACACCGACAGTAAAAACCGGTAGTAGGCGTAAACTCTGATCAGCCCTCGGGGTAATGGCGGGCTATGGATAGTCGGGCCGAAATTTGTGGACTTACGATTCGCCTGCTTGAATTCCGGCATAAAGAATTATCCGTTTTGCTATAGCGCAAATTTTAGCTGAAAATGCCCAGCCAATTCACTACGTGCCCAATGTTATATGAATAAGCTTGCTTTAGTTCTCGCTCAGATTAATCCCGTTGTCGGGGATATTCCCGGTAATACCCAACGGGTTATCACTGCTGTGGCCGAAGCCCGGGATCGGTTCTCCCCCCAGGTGGTGGTTTTTCCCGAACTGGTTTTGTGCGGCTATCCCCCAGAGGATTTGTTGCTGCGACCGAGTATACAGACTCGAATCGAAAGGGCCCTGGGGGAATTAGAAAAGGCCTGTGGTGACATAACCGTGGTATTGGGTTACCCCTGGCGGCAGGACGGGCTTTTGTACAACATGGCAGGGGTCATCGAAAACGGAAAATTGGTCGCGCAATATGCAAAAAATTGCCTGCCTAACTATCAGGTGTTCGATGAAAAGCGTTATTTCAAAGCTGGTGATCAGCCCTGTGTGGTAGACATTTGCGGGATTAAAAGCGCCTTGACGGTTTGCGAGGATATCTGGGATAGCGGGCCGATGAGTCAGGCTAAAGCCGCGGGGGCGAGCTTGATGATTAATATTAACGCCTCACCCTTCCATAAAAATAAGCAGGGACTGCGTCAGGAGACCGTCTCCCGTAGGGCGCGGGAAGGCGGCATTCCAGTGGTTTATGTTAACCAGGTTGGCGGTCAGGATGAGTTGGTATTCGATGGTGGCTCAATGCTTGTCGATGGTTTAGGTGAAGTCTGTTTCCAGGCGCCTTTATTCGACGAGGAGCTGTACTGTGTGGATATGGAGTTCGATGGCAGTTGCGTAAAAGTAGCGAAGCAACCTGTCCCGGTGTTGCCAGATGTATTGACAACAGTTTATCAGGCCCTGGTTGTGGGCGTTCGAGATTACGTCAATAAAAACGGTTTTAAAGGCGTAGTACTGGGTTTATCGGGAGGTATTGATTCAGCACTGACACTGGCTATAGCCGTTGATGCTCTGGGAGCGGACAGAGTTGAAGCGATTATGATGCCGTTTCGCTACACCTCTCAACTCAGTCTCGATGATGCCCAGGAAGAAGCCCGCTTGCTCAATGTTAAGTACAAAATTATTGGCATAGAGCCCATCTATGAGGCTTTTTGTGATGCTTTAGAGGAAGAGTTCAGGGCTACGGAAAAAGATAAAACCGAAGAAAATATCCAGGCCCGGTCACGGGGTGTGTTGTTGATGGCGATATCCAATAAAAAAGGCTACCTGGTCTTAACCACCGGTAATAAAAGCGAAATGGCCGTTGGCTACGCGACCTTGTATGGCGACATGGCTGGTGGGCTCGATGTGCTCAAAGACGTGCCCAAAACCGTGGTTTTCGATCTATCCAGGTACCGCAATAGCTTATCTCCGGTGATCCCCGAATCGGTCATTACCCGGCCACCTTCTGCAGAGTTAGCACCTGATCAGATCGATGAAGACTCACTGCCTCCTTATGAAATTTTAGATCAGATACTGGCGCTTTATATCGAGGAGGATATGGCGGCGAAGGATATTATAGACAAAGGCTTCTCAGCCGAAGAGGTTAATCACATCGTTCGCCTGGTTGACCTCAATGAATATAAACGCAGGCAGGCACCTGTAGGTATCAGGATTTCTGAGCGGGGTTTTGGCCGAGACCGGCGTTACCCCATTACCAATGGTTGGCGGCCTGGCGAATAATTAGTCAAACAGGCCAAAGCTGAGTTTGCTGAGCCAGGAGCGATCAGTTTCCCTGGTTTCCGTAGATTCAGTCGGTACTGTTCTGCTATCCACGTCGATCTCATTTCTGAGTTCGGCAACTCTTCTATCAATGGGGTTATAAATTTTTCGAGTATCGTAAAAGGGGGGATTTTCGGGTTTAAGGTAGCCGAGCGTGACGCGGCTGAGCCAATGTTTATCATCGCTGACGATACTATCCTGGAACATGAATTGCCCCTCTTCATCAAGAGCAGGGTGGTTGGCGTAGTTGGCAGCCAGCACCTGTGCCGCATCGCCAGCTAAATCCTGTAAACCCATCATCGAGTAAGCCTGGGCCATGACCGCGAGACCATCGGGAACCGCCGGAGTTTGCTGGAAGTTTTCAACCACGTAGCGACCTCGATTAGCCGCAGCGAGGTAGGCGCCACGTTTAAAGTAATAATTAGCCGCCTGTATTTCATGGCGGGCCAGTAAGTTACGCAGATGAACCATTCTTTTTCGAGCATCGGCAGCATAGGTGCTGTTAGGGTAACGGCTAATCAATTCGCTAAATATTGCGAAAGCCTGGCGGGCTTCACCGGGATCACGGCGAGCTTCATCGGTTGGAATAATGTTAGAAAAAATGCCCCTGGTCTGCGCAATTGAAGCCAGGCCTTTAATGTAATAGGCGTAGTCGACATTGGGGTGGCGAGGGTGAAGCCGGATAAAACGGTCTGCAGACGCTGAAGCGGCTTCGTGATCCTGGGACTCGTGGTAAACATAGATTAATTCTAGCTGGGCCTGTTCAGCGTAGTTGCCAAAGGGGAATTGCGCTTCAAAACCTTGTAGGTGAGAGATTGCATCAGTCCAGTTTTTCGCCCGCAAGTTTTTTTGTATACGATCATAAAATTCTTTTTCAGTGAGTATTTTTAGCTCTTCCTTCTTTCGCGCTTCGGCCTCGGTGTCAGTGTCGATAAAAGGCACCCAGGAGCAGCTCGAGATAAGACAAGAAAGCACGGCAAAAAAAATGGCTAAACGCATAATTGGTGAGTTACCTGAAGTGTGTCTGAGTGTTGCTTGAGTAGCTTGGCCCTGTAGAATCGCCATTTAACCACAGCGAACGGGCAAGCTGAATAGGTAATGCAATCCGATCTAAGGCTTCATCTCGTCAAACAACAAGTTCCTGACAATTTGCGGGGCTACCGCCTCGACCAGGCGGCCGCCAAAATCTTTACTGAGTACTCCCGTGGTCGCCTGCAGGCGTGGATTCGCGAGGGTCTGCTGCGTGTCGACGACCGGCCCGCCAAGGTCCGGGATAAACTGGCTGGGGGAGAATGGTTATCGCTGGAGGCAGAGCCGCTGGTGGTAGCGGACTGGCAGGCACAGGAACTGGATTTAGACATTGTTTACGAAGACAGCGCTATTTTGGTGGTCAATAAGCAGGCCGGGCTGGTGGTGCATCCGGGGGCAGGAAATCCAGACCTGACTTTGCTCAATGGTTTGCTGCATCATTGCCCACAACTGGAAGCAGTGCCGAGGGCGGGTATCGTTCACCGTCTCGACAAAGACACCACGGGCTTATTGGTGGTGGCTAAAACATTGGTGGCACACAATGCTCTGGTCAAGCAACTCAAAGCGCGGTCGGTATCCCGTCAATATGAAGCCATTGTCCAGGGCGAGGTCAATCGTCGCGGTACGGTTGATGAACCGATTGGCCGACATCCTGTGGCACGGGTGCGTATGGCGGTTACACCCGGAGGCGGCAAGCCAGCGCTGAGTCATTACCAACTCATCGCTCGATATCAGGGCTACACGCACCTGCGGGTGATTCTGGAGACTGGCCGAACCCACCAAATCCGAGTTCATATGGCGCATATTGGCCATCCTTTACTGGGTGACCCTCTCTACGGTGGGCGCTTGAAAATACCTGCGGGGATCGGGGAGGCCTTGAGCGAGGGTTTGAGGAGCTTTAAGCGGCAAGCACTGCATGCCGCGCATTTGGCCCTGTCTCATCCCGAATCCGGCGAGCGGTTGCTCTGGAAGGCTCCCTTGCCGAAAGATATGCAGCAGTTGTTGCGTCTCTTTGCTGACGATACTGGTGGGAGCGCTTAAGTATGTCGAAACTCCGCTGAAAATGGTCGCTGCTTTAGATCAGATATTTTCAACTTTGATCCCCGACTGGCCTTTGCCAGCAGGGGTGAGAAGTGTGGTGACCACACGACCGGTTAGTCAAATGCAGGGTGGTTCAACGATTGAACGGTTTTTGGGCCTAGCCCCCTCAATTCAACTAGATACTCCGCAATATAAGAATGTGCAGTCAGCCAGAACAATGCTGGCTGAACAGTTGGGCTTGAGCTTGACACCCCAATGGTTGCAACAAGAGCATGGGCTGACGGTGGTCAGGGCCTCGGCGAACGGTGTGATACCGATAGCTGATGCGTCCTTTACCCGTGAATCAGGTTTAGCCTGTGCGGTATTAACAGCCGATTGCTTGCCCTTGTTGCTGAGCGCCAAAGACGGCTCCCTGGTAGCGGCAATTCATGGCGGCTGGCGGGGTTTAGCCAGTGGTGTTATCGGTACAACGGTGGCGGCGTTAAATATCGACCCCGGTCAGTTAATGGCCTATTTGGGACCAGCGATTTCAGCCCAGCACTTTGAGGTGGGGCCGGAAGTGCGTCAGGCATTTTTGGACGCTTGTCTCAGGGATGGCCGTGAGGAATTCAATGTTTCTGAGATAGCTAATTGCTTTCGACCTTCCGACTTGAGCGCAGGCCACTATTTCGCCGATCTTTATGGCCTGGCTCGACTGCACTTAAAGAGCCTCGGTATCACAGATGTGTATGGTGGTGAATACTGCACCTACGCTCAGGCATCGCAGTTTTATTCCCACCGTCGGAGTCGGGATGCTGGTCGAATGGCGAGCTTGATCTGGATTGAGCGGTGAGGCTGCTGAGTACGGCTTTTAGTCG
>CALLDA010000199.1 GCA_937998635.1 uncultured Pseudomonadales bacterium | reverse complement strand
ATCGCTTTGCAGGCGCGCCATTTCCACCGTGTGATAACCCACCGCCATAGGTTCTGTCAGAGCGGCTAGATCTGTAGCCAGGCCATTCGTGACCGGCAGTAGCATCGACTCCAGCAAAACCATTTGCTGCCCGTAACCCCCAGGTGCATCGTTGGAGTAACCCACCGTAGTTGGTTTGCCGCCGCGCATTAAAATGGGCATGGCGCACACCTTGGTGCCCACGGCCAGCTTACCGGTGGTATCTGGCCCGTAGTCGAGGATCTCGCCACAGAATTCATGGCCCATCACCACGTCGCGGCTCAGATCCATATCAAACAGGCCGTCTGTTTCCCGAGACATTTCCACCATCTGGTGGCCATGGGCCAGGGTGTGTAAATCCGACCCGCAAATACCACAGGCCAGAGTTTTGACCAGCACCTCACCGGGCCCCGGTGTCGGCGCTGAAATGTCGTCAACAACGATTTTTGAGTCTCGCATAATGGCTGCGCGCATCTTCTAGTTCTCCTGTTTTTATTATCGTTACTTAGCCCGGCAGGTTTCACGCCACCAACCAAGTGTTTGGTTCTTATAAATAGACCTTAGCCAACAAGAAGTAAAGTAGATTCCGAAATAGCAAAAGCCCCGGCAGTGACCGAGGCTTTTGCTTAGCTATTCACCAGGCAGCGAATCAGCGTTGGGAAATCACTTCAAAGCATCAAGCCAATGCGAAGCCAGCGGTCATACCGCCGTCAGCGATAAACTCAGAGCCCGTTGAATAGGAGCTATCATCAGAGAGTAAATAAGCTGCCAGTGTTGCCATTTCTCGCGGTTGTGCAATTCTGCCCAGGGGTACGCCGCCAAATACTTCGTTGGCGACATCGCCGGTTAAGCCGGCTTCGGTCACCATGGCAGTCAACACGCCGCCAGGATGCAGCGAGTTGACGCGAATATTGTGCTGACCTAATTCCATGGCGACCGCTTTGGTCATGCCACGTACCGCAAACTTACTGGCACAGTAAGCGACACCGCCCATCATACCGCCCATGCCTGCAATGGAGGATATATTCACAATCGCACCACCGCCGGCAGCTTTCATCGGCTCAGCTACTGCTTTCATGCCCAGAAACACACCTAGCTGATTGATCTTAATTACATTCATGTAATCTTCGGGTGACAGCTCATCAAAGGATTTTATCCCTGCGATAGCGGCATTGTTGACCAGACCAGTAAGCTTACCGAAAGTGGCTACGGTTTCTTCTACCGCCGACTGCCAGGCATTTGGATCTGAGACATCCAGCTCGATGGCACGAGCCGAATCACCGATATCAGCAGCGACCTGTTGCGCCTGCTCATGGAGTACGTCGCAAACCACGACCTCGGCACCACGTTCAGCAAATAGTCTTGCTTCCGCTTCGCCCTGGCCTCGTGCAGCACCTGTTACCAATATTACCTTGCCTTCTAAACTGGACATAATCTTTCCTCATTAATAGTTTCGATTGAACAATAGTTTGAATTGAACGTGACTTTGAATTGAATATCGATTTTTGCACTTACCACGGCACTCAGTCCAGTAGTTTCCCAAGCGATTGCCAGGATCATAAAACTCTAACTCGATAGCTGATATTTAGGCCGTCTAAGGCCTGATATTTGTCTCCGATAATTCTCTACTTGCGTGACTTCGCAAAAAACCCTCTAATTGCGTACTGACTAATATTGCTATCCACGGCAAGCAGAACAAATCGATAACAAATTCTGCTGCCTTGCTCGACCCCGGCTCGAGTCTAAATCCAGCACCTCAGACTAACTTTTTAACTATTCTAAAAATGGAGTGAAGTAATGACAGCAAGTGAAATTAGTATTGGCATTGATGTCGGCGGTACGCATACAGATTTGTGTGCAGTGCAGGGCGCCAGCATTGTTCGCGCAAAAGCACTGACCACCCACGATGACTATTCTGTGGGGATATTTAACGCCCTGACCAATGTCTCAAAAATTATTGATATTTCTGTGGATGACTTGCTGTCCAGGCATTGTCGCGCTTTCGTCAACGGCAACACCATTGTGACCAACTCCCTGACTGAGTTGAAAGGCGCGAAGGTTGGCGTATTAGTGACCGGCGGATTCTCCGACATTCTGCGCGTTGGCCGCGGTGCCCGTATGAACGTGCGGGACGACCATCTGCAACGCAACTTACCCCGCCTGGTCCCCCAGGAATTTGTCGCTGAAATCGACGAACGCATCGACCGGGATGGCGAAGTTATTGTCGCCCTGGATCATGTGCAGGTAGAAAAAGAAGTGCGTCGCCTGGTCGGTCTGGGTGTTGACTGTATCGCTGTCTGCTTCCTCTGGAGCACCGCTAATGGCTCTCACGAGCAGGAAGCCGAAGATATTATCAAACGCGTGGCACCCGATATTTTTGTCACTCAATCTATCTCCGTGGCCTCGGTGTTTCGTGAATTTGAACGCTGGCAAACCGCTATTTTGAACTGCTACGTGCAACCACCCGTTAAGAATTTTGTAGAAACCATCGCCAGGGGCCTACGCAGCCGAGGTTACAAACGCTCTCTGGAATTCTTTAATGGCCTGGGCGGCGTACTCACCGAAGAAGTCGTCAAGCAAGTGCCGATTCAACTTTATAGTTCTGGCCCAGCTGGCGGCGCGGTCGGCTCCGCCGCACTGGCCAAACGCTACGGTCTGGACGAAGTCCTGTGCGGTGATATGGGCGGCACCAGTTTTGACTCCATCCTGATTCATAACCAACAACCCAAAGTCGTACAACGTTGCACTATCGGCCGCTTCGATACGGCACTTAGTCTGCTCGATATCGACTCCATCGGTGCCGGTGGCGGCAGCATTATCCATCTCGATTCGAGAGGCATCCCCCAGGTCGGCCCACAAAGCGCTGGCTCTATGCCCGGCCCGGTCTGTTCCGGCCGTGGCGGTACCGAACCGACGGTGACCGACTGTATGGCCGTGATGGGGTTTATTGATCCCGACAACTATCTGGGCGGTGAATACGAACTGGATCTTGACGCTGCGAAAAATGCTCTGGAAGAAAAAGTCGGCAATGCCCTCGGCTGGGATGCTACTCGCACAGCTGCTGGCGCCTATTCTTTGGTGGTCGCCAATATGGCCAACGCTCTGCGGGAGCTTTCAGTGAGCCGTGGTCGTGATCCACGGAAATGTACCTTTATTGCTTATGGCGGTGCATTGCCAGTATTCAGCGCCTCCATGTGCCAGAAGCTCGGCATCACCGATATGATCATCCCCGGCCAAAGCTCAGCGTTTTCGGCCTACGGCTTGCTTGAAGCCGATTACATCCGTAGGGAATCAGCCACCATCGGCTGGCTGGTCGGCGAAGAAGACGGCTATGGGCATATGATTGCCACCCGTGATCGCCTGGAACAACTTATCCGTGCTGACTTAAAAGAAGCCGGTTTTAGCGATGGCGAAATGCAAATCACCTTCGGCGGCGACTTCCGCTACGTGGGTCAGTTGGCCGAGATGAATATGGCTATGGCAAAAACCGACGTCGAGAAAGACCTGGGGGCCAGCATCAATCCGGTATTTGATATCGCCTACGAGGAGGAATTTGGCCCCGGCACGGCATGGACTGAATCTGATTTAATGCTGGTGAATTATGTGGTTACCGGTGTTGGGCTCCGCCAAAAACCCGATATTCAGCCGGTTGACGCGACCCCTTCTGACGCCTCCAATGCGATTCTATCGACCCGGCGCCTATTTTTGCCCGACACTCAGGAGTGGGCAGAAACACCCATTTATGATGCCGATAAATTAACCCCCGGCACTACCTTTGAAGGCCCTGGGGTTATCGATTGCAAAGACACGACGATTTATATTCCTCGCAGCGCCATGGCGAAGCGCGACGAATACAATAATTTCCGAGTCTCGATTCGAGCCGACTAGGCCTCCCTTAGGCTAAGGGCATCGGAGAACTTAACGATATAGGTCAACTAAAAAAATTTTAGTTCACTGAATGAAATTGCTTAAGCAAAAAAACTATAAATTTCGCCTCGACAAATATTATGTAGAAAATGAGGCAGGAGAAATAAGTATGACAAGCCAGACTGCAACAAGTACTGCAACAGCTAGCACACAGACCCAAAACGCCAGCGATGAGTTTGATCCTATTACCGCCGAAGTGATTCGCTCGGCCTTTGATAATATCACCACAGAAATGAGCCTGGTTTTACTGCGCACTTCAGGCTCACCGGTGCTCACCGAATCAAAAGATTTTTCCACGGTGCTCTTTGATGCCGACCTCAATCAGATCGGCAGCTCTGGTTATATATTACTGCATATGGCCTCATCCCGGCGCGGTGTCGAGGCCGTGGCCAAAGCCCGTGTTCCCCATGACATCAATCCCGGCGATGCTTTTATCTGCAACGACCCCCACACCAGCGGCGCTTTGCACCAGGGTGATGTGGGCATCGTAATGCCGATATTTTTTGCCGACGAGCTGGTTGGCTGGACTTTCTCCAACGCCCACCTAATGGACATCGGTGGCTCTGCTATCAGTGGCTTTGCACCAGAAGCGCGGGATACTTTCTCCGAAGCACTGCGCTTTCCCGGCACACGGGTAGCCCATAATGCCGTGCTCGACGAAGAGTGGGTGAGCTTTATGCGCAACAACGTGCGGGTACCGCTGTCGTTTATCAGCGATCTGCGCAGTCTGGTCGCGGCCTGTAACGTCGGTGGCGAACGTATGGGCAAACTGATCGAAGAATATGGCAGGGACACTCTGAAAAAATATACCGACTACAACATTGGCCTGACAGAAAAAGCCCTGCGCGAGCGCATCTCACGCTTGCCAGACGGCACCTATCAAACTTATGACTATGTTGAATACGATGGCTTTGGCGACGACAGCCTCAACCCGGTATTTTGTGAAATGACCGTGTTGGGGGATCAGCTTAAGTTCAAATTCTCTGGCTGTCCCCAGGTCGCTGCTTTTATTAATGCCGGGGCTTCTGCCTCTGAGGGTAGTTTAATTGCGCCCATCATGTGTCAACTGGCGCCGGATATCCCCTTCAACGAAGGCTTCTGGAATTGTTTGGAAATCGACCTGGGTGAAGAAGGCAGTATTCTCAACCCGGTGGTGCCCGCACCTGTGACCAGTGGCCATGCCTCAGGCGGCATGCGCGCTGGGCGTATGGTTCAGGA
>CALLDA010000198.1 GCA_937998635.1 uncultured Pseudomonadales bacterium | reverse complement strand
GTTTTGTTATTTATTGCTTAGTCTTGGAAAACTCTGAACAGCGACTCTGAAATCCATAATCCATAATCCATAGTTATATTAAGCATTACCGTATCGCCGGCCGGAAAACTAAAGCATTCACCTGATAATGTCAACCACATGACATGATCTATATGCAAAACACATTTTCATCCGACCTGGCCCAGCGGTAATTGCTCTATGTATACGCTCCTTACCAAAACCAGGGATAAAATAATTACCCGCAAGGCCTGTTTCAGGCGCCCCCATAGCCGCCACCCCCAGGTGTTTTCAAAATCAATACATCACCTTTTTGTACGCTAAAACTGGCAACACCGGGTAATTCCTCAACGGACATGTCTGCTCTGCTCAACAAGTTCTCACCGGTCTGACCGTTACCTCCCCCAGCTAAACCAAAGGTCACCAGGGAGCGATGGCTCGACACGATATGACAAGTCATCGACTGTAAAAATTCTATTTTTCGTACTACGCCTTCGCCACCAGAATACAATCCGGTGCCCCCACTACCCTTTCGTATCGCAAAACCCTGTAGCCGAACTGGAAACCTCAACTCCAGTATCTCCGGATCAGTCATACGGGAATTGGTCATATGCACCTGTACGGCACTGGCGCCATGAAATCCATCACCGGCCCCCGCGCCGCCACAAATGGTTTCGTAGTATTGAAACTTATCGTCGCCGAAGGTGAGGTTGTTCATGGTGCCCTGGGAACCTGCCAGTACGCCCAGTGCGCTATACAAAGCATCTGCTATCGCCTGGGATGTTTCGACATTGCCAGCGACCACGGCTGCCGGATACCCGGGGCTTAACATACTGCCTTGTGGAATAATGATATCGACAGGCCTAAGACAACCGGCGTTTAAGGGGATATTCTCGGCGACCAGAGTTCGCAGCACATAAAGGACAGCAGCTTTGCAAATGGAGGCAGGGGCGTTGAAGTTGTTGTTTTGCTGAGCAGAGGTGCCGGTAAAATCGATGACTAAGCGTTGATGTTGTTTGCTAACCCGGATTGCCACCTCAATCGCTGCATCATTATCCATCACGCTCCGACAGTGGCCATCATCAAGTTCAACGATAACTCTACGCACCGCTTCTTCGGCATTGTCCTGCACATAACCCATATAGGCGGTGACCACATCTAGATCGTAGTCTCGCACCAGAGTCTGTAATTCACTTTGACCAAGCACATTAGCCGCGACCTGGGCTTGCAGATCGGCAATGTTTTGCTCGATGTTGCGTGCCGGGTAATCGCCTGAAGCCAGTTTTTTGGTCAGCTCCTCGGCTCGAAATTCCCCACCGCTAAGCAATTTGAAATTTTCAAAGAGCACACCTTCCTGGTCGATACTGGTGCTATCCGGTGGAATGGAGCCAGGTGTGATACCACCAATATCGGCATGATGGGCCCGGGTCGCGACAAAGAAGGTCGGTGCGCTAGCACTTGAGGCAAACACCGGCGTCACCACGGTCAAATCCGGCAGATGAGTACCGCCGGTATAGGGCGAGTTCACCAAATAAGCCTCGCCCGACTGAAAAGTACCGCTTCTGGCTGCAATGAGCTGTACCACGGTTTCACCCATGGAACCCAGATGCACGGGCACATGTGGTGCATTTGCCACCAAATTCCCGCCGCCATCAAACAGGGCACAGGAAAAATCGAAACGCTCTTTTATATTGATCGAGTGGGCCGTCTTAGCTAGCACCGCACCCATTTGTTCGGCAATGGACATAAATCGATAGTTAAATATTTCCAGCTGTACTGGGTTGCGTTCAGTAGTTACCTTTCTGGACGAGCTATTGCCAGCTGAAGCTGACTCTCGAGTAGCAGGTTGTTGGGCGTTAGCCGCAGAGCATAGGCTAAGCTTTAGTGTGCCACTGGCCAGAACCGCTGCCTGCCAACCCGGCTCAATCACTGTGGTCGTTCCAGAATCGATAACTAATGCCGGACCGACAATGATTTGCTTCGCTAACAGGGTCTCACGCGGCGACAAAGGTGCAGTCCAGTATGCGCCTCTGGAGTAAAGCTGTACCCGCTGCTCTTCCTGTTCAGTGCCGCCTCGTATTGATGTATTGCCGGGAGAATGCCGAGCGGCCAGTAAGGCATCAACCTCGCCTGACATGGCGGCGCCGGGCACCAGGGCTTCCACCGAAATGCTATCGACAACCAGGCCTCGGCCCTTCTGCAAAAAAGAAAATTGGGCCAGATGGGCTCTCTCAAAAGCCAATTGCATTTGCTCTGGTTCCCGCACGGGCACGGCTATAAGCGTGTTAGAACCCTGATAGCGAAGGAAAACCTTTTCCAGCCACTGGATCTCCCCCACGCCATCGTGGAGCAATTGCTCTTTGAGCTGATCCTTCAGCTCTACAATCACCTCGGCAAGGGCCACATTCAGGTCTATTTTTGTCAGCGGCCATTCCAAACTCCGCTCACTCTGGGTAGCGATTTCAGCTAAGCCCATGCCCAAAGCGGACAACACGCTGGCTAATGGATGAATTAGCACCGTTTCTACACCGAGACGCTCGGCTACTCGGCAGGCGTGCTGGCCCGCAGCGCCACCAAAGCAGGCCAGGGCATAGTCACTGACATCATGACCGCGTTCGGTTGAGACTTTTTTAATCGCCGCCGCCATACCCTCAACTGCGATATCAATAAAACCTTCGGCCAGATCCTGGGGCGACATAAGCTCGCCGGTCTCCGCCATCACGCTAGCGGCTATCTCCCCTATTCTTTGATCTGTCGCCTCTATACCAAGCGGCTCATCACCTGACTCACCAAAGACTTGTGGAAAATGATCCTGGGCCAACTTGCCCAGCACTAAATTACAGTCGGTCAGCGTTAAAGGCCCGCCGCGACCGTAACAAGCTGGCCCAGGACTAGCACCCGCCGACTCCGGCCCCACCCGAAAGCGTGAGCCGTCATAGCGGCAGATGGAACCACCACCTGCGGCCACGGTATGAATATCCAACATGGGCACCCGCAGCCTGACACCTGCTAGCGTTGTTTCGTAAACCCTTTCGTAAGCCGGTTCACAGGCTTGAGCTTCGCCCTCACCGCTAAAGTGCCAGACATCGCTTGACGTACCGCCCATATCAAAACCAAGCACTTTATTAAAGCCGTCCGCCATACTGGTTTGCACGCCACCCACCATGCCCCCGGCTGGGCCAGACAGCAGACTATTGCGACCATGAAAATTCTCAGCATCGATCAAGCCGCCATTGGACTGCATAAACAGTAAACGCGTGCCTGGAAGTTTATTTTGAAGATGCTCCATGTAGGTCTGCAACACAGGAGACACATAGGCATCCACGACAGCGGTATCACCACGGCCAACAAATTTAATTAGCGCGCTGGCCTGATGGCTCAATGTGATTTGGCTAAAACCCGCTTGTCTGGCAATTTCACCAATGGCTAATTCATGAACCGGATTGCGATAGGCATGCATAAAGACCACCGCAACAGACTTTAAACCACGGGCCTTAGCCTGATGGAAATTTTCGATATAGACAGGCGCATCAAGAGCAGTGATGACAGCACCATCCGCGGCCAGGCGTTCATCGACCTCCAGCACTTCATCGTAAAGTGGTTCCGGCAACTGAATATTGAGGGCAAATAAATCGGGACGGTTCTGGTAGCCGATCTTTAACACATCACCAAAACCTCGAGTGGTGACCAGGAGGGTTGGTGAGCCTTTGCGCTCAAGCAGAGCATTAGTGGCAACCGTGGTGCCCAGACGCACGCAGTCTATTTGCTCATGGGGGATATCAACCACCGACGCCACTGCCATAAGCTCGCAAATACCCTGGAGCACCGCATCATCGTAATGTTGCGGGTTTTCAGAAAGTAGCTTGGTAGTTTTGAGCTGACCTTGAGGAGTCCGGGCGATCAGGTCAGTAAAGGTACCGCCCCGATCTACCCAGAATTGCCATTTTGGCATGGCAAGGAATCAGTCCTTTTTATCTCAGACTAACTTACCTGAGACTGGCATTGATGGCATTCAACGACCGGGCACCAGGACAGAGATCTTCTTCATTCAAATCTCTTAAGGGCTGTTTGACGGTTTGCTGAACTTTGTGGAAATCACGGCTATCTGGGTCGACATAAAGCAAACCCGTCAGTATTCGACCCTTTTCGTCATGCTCCTGGATAGCACGCAAAGCACTGTTACGATCGGTGCAATCCAGTTTGTCATCCTTGTAGAGGTGAATAACAGAACCATAGTGCAGGGTGATTTCCTTGACAAAACCCGGCTCGTAATCGGTGGTAATTTCGGAGCGCACCGGTACAAAGTCCATCTTGCCGGTGGCTTCGCGGTGCTCACGGACAAAATCAAAACCCTTGCTGGAAGCCGGTGTGTTGTTAAATGTCACACAGGGAGAAATCACGTCGATAAAAGCAAAGCCATTGTGGGTAATCGCTGCCTTGATTAAAGGCACCAACTGTTCTTTATCACCAGAAAAACTCCTTGCTACAAAGGTCGCGCCCAGCTGCAAAGCCATGCTGCAAAGGTCGACGGCTTCATAGGGATTGGGATCACCTTTTTTACTGCTTGAACCAACATCCGTGGTGGCTGAATCCTGACCTTTAGTTAAGCCATAGCAGCCATTGTTCTCAACAATGTAAACCATGTTGAGGTTTCGCCGCGCCACGTGGCCAAACTGACCCAGGCCGATAGAGGCCGTGTCGCCGTCACCGGAAATGCCGATATAAGCCATCTCGCCATTGGCCATATTCGCGCCGGTTGCCACCGATGGCATACGGCCATGAACCGAGTTAAAACCATGGGACTTACCCAGGAAGTAAGTCGGGGTTTTCGACGAACAACCAATGCCAGATATCTTGGCAACGCGATGGGGCCATACGCCCAGTTCAAAGCAACTATCGATGATGGCACTGCTCACAGAATCGTGACCACAGCCTGCACAAAGTGTTGACAGAGCGCCCTCGTAATCCTTACGGGTAAAACCACTGACATTGGTTTTTGACGCGGGATGTCTGAATTCAGGTCGTATATAACTCATGCTTTTTCTCCAGCCTTCTTTTTGCGAAGGGGGGTTACATTGCTGCCGCCCAGTACACTGGCAATATGTCTTGCAGCGCCCAGTGCCGTCATGGGCATACCATCATAATGGGTATAGGAAAGCATCTTCCTGGGGTTGAGCTCGCACTCGATAATAAGCAATTTACGCATCTGCGCATCACGGTTCTGATCGATGACAAACACCCTGTCATGGCGTTCGATAAAATCCGTAACTTCTTTGCTAAACGGGAAACCCCGCACACGCATGGCATTAAGATGCAAGCCATCGGCGGCGAGAATATCCAGGGCCTCGAGACAGGCGCTATTGCTGCTGCCATAAAAGATCATGCCATCGCGAGTGGCTTTTTTCGCCTCGTGAAACTCGGGTGCTGGCACCATATCTTTCGCAGTTTCAAATTTCTTGCTCAAGCGTTCCATATTACGGACATAGGCTTCGCCCGATTCGGTATAGACCGCGTATTCATCCCGTGAAGTGCCACGGGTAAAAAACGCGCCTTTGTCAGGGTGGATGCCGGGCAGGGTGCGGTAGCAAATACCATCGTCATCAATATCGAGATAACGACCGTAGCGCTCGCTCATATCATCCAGGTCTTTCGTTGAAAACACCTTGCCACGATCATATTCACGCTGGTCATCCCACTCCAGGGGCTCACTTAAATTATCATTCATACCCAGGTCGAGATCACTCATCAAAATAACGGGCGTCTGCAAACGATCGGCCAGATTAAAACTCTCCGCTGACATCTCAAAACATTCTTTGGGATCAGAAGGAATCAGCAGGACGTGTTTGGTATCGCCGTGAGATGCATAGGCTGCGGCAAAAATATCGGATTGCTGGGTACGGGTGGGCATACCAGTCGAGGGACCAGCGCGCTGAATATCAAACAGCACAGTAGGTACTTCGGCAAAATAAGCCAGACCCAAAAACTCACTCATCAATGATAAACCGGGGCCAGAAGTGGCAGTAAAAGAGCGCGCGCCATTCCAGCCAGCGCCGATCACTATGCCAATGGCAGCCAGTTCATCTTCTGCTTGAGCGACCGCATAGCGACGATCACCACTACCGGGATCAATACGCAAACGCTTGGCATATTTCTCAAAACCTTCAATCACCGATGTCGATGGCGTCAGCGGATACCAGGCAACCACGGTCGCGCCGCCATAAACGGCACCCAGGGCCAGAGCATCATTGCCTTCCATCATGATTTTATCGCCAAGTAAATCGCGGCGTTCCATATGAACATCAAGGGGGCACTGGAAATTTTGCCGGGCGTACTGATAGCCTAGCTCAAGAGCATGAATATTGGAGGCAACGAGTTTGTCCTTGCCTTTAAATTGCTCATCAACCAATTCCTTTAAGACCTGGAATTCAATATTG
>CALLDA010000197.1 GCA_937998635.1 uncultured Pseudomonadales bacterium | reverse complement strand
TGTAGTTCTGAGGATTGTAAAAATACCCGTAAGTTACTTCGCAATGGTCAGGCTGCGCCACCGAAGATGGATCCGGTCGATATGCCCGAGCTTGCCTGCGATAAAGTTGACGATCATTATATTCTTCGGGACGGCGCTGCGGGTCTGTTTTTGGCCGCAAGCCAATTCCCCAAACACCGAGAAACCCGTGCGCCATTGCTCAGTGAAATACTGCCCCATAAAGATGAAATCGATCCTAAGTATGAATTCCTTTTTTCAGCACCAGTCGAAGATCCTGACGGGAATAAAGCTGTGGTTCGTTATGCTCGGAAAACCGCTGAGCAATATGTGCGCACCGAGGTAGAGGGTAAGGCTACCGGCTGGAAAGCCATGTACAAAGATGGCCGTTGGCAGGTTGATGATAAACGTAAGTGATTTGCTTTATTTTACAGTGTGGTTTTTGCTGCGCTGTTCGCTGAGTTAATGCAGACAATCTATGGCCATAAATAATGGCAGGTAATTCCTACACGGGTGCTTGCCTACAGCGCTGTGTGTATGCCGAAGCACTGATAAAAGCAGCCGTAAACGCAGATCACACATCGGTACTCAAGACAGCGCTGATACAAAGCGCAATCTTCCAGCTGGATGGTGCTTATGTGCTCCACCTACGTGAAATAGCCGAAAATTATGGTCATCCTGAGTCATCGATAATCAGTGATGTTGGGGCGCTTTCCAGGTTTTTGGCAGAGCGGGATATTCAGTCTGCTGAAGTCGCCGAGATATTGGCTTTGATAGATGATAGTCCTAGCTGGCTTGCTCAGTGTTTGCATGCTTATGGCAATTTTCAGGGTGGAATTGGAGCGCCCGCAAAAGTTAGCCGTGGAGGAATTGACCTCTATCAGGATGAGGCCCTCCAGGAAAAGGTAAGCCTGGAAGCGGTAACACGCTGGCTGGGCGCAATGCTTGAGTTGCTGGAGCGTCATCGTGCCCTGATGCACGAATATTGAGAACTTTTATTGTCCCGCCAATGATGCTTATTGCTATACTGCCGATTCCCAGTGAATATACGGAGAAGGTATGCCTTCATCTTTATACGAAATAGTGATGCTTCCCGATGGGCAAGTGGTATTGCAGCGAGCCAATGAAGAGGGCGAACCGCTGATACGTATCAATTTTTCGGATGAGGCAAAGTTCTACCTGAACGACACCACTATAGATATCGCTAAAGCCATGATAGATGCGGGTATCGATGCGGTGGAAGAACTCAGTACCGAGGCTTTATCGGTCGATGAAGATGAGCTTGAAGAGCGTGTCGTTCACTGATTTATATTGGCTGAGCTGGCTCTGAGCAGACTCTTTCTACACATAGGTAGGGTGCTGATCGTCGGGTGTTTAGGCGGCTGCTCAGGCCTCAGATATAATGATACTCAGTGAGTTCGTAAAATACCGGCGTAAAGTCCTTCGATAGCAAAGTCCTTTTCCCGTAAGTCGACTTCTATCGGCTCATAAGCACTGTTCTCTGGCAGTAGTAAAATAACGTAGCGGCTGCGGGTTTTTTTGAGCCGCTTTACGGTTACCTCGTCGTCAATTCTGGCAACAACAATCTGGCCATTTTCAGCACTAGGTGTTTGGTGCACAGCGAGTAAATCGCCGTCCAGTATGCCAATGTCGCACATGCTGTCACCCTTTACCCGCAGCAGGAAGTCGGCCCTCGGATAAAATAGAGAGCCGGGTACGTCGCAGTAGTCTTCAATATTTTGTTCGGCGAGAATGGGGTCTCCAGCGGCGACCCGACCAACGATTGGAATACCCTCGGGAGGGCCGACCAGTCGAATGCCTCTAGAAGCTCCGGGTGTCATTTCAATCATGCCTTTACGAGCTAGAGCACGTAAATGTTCCTCTGCGGCATTGGCAGAACGGAAGCTAAATTCTGTGGCGATCTCAGCGCGGGTTGGCGGGAAACCCGTTGAAGTCAATGTTTTCTGGATGAACTCTAGAATTTGTGCTTGACGCCGCGTCAGTTTATCGGCCATGGTTTACCTCATTTATTGAACTGTGATTATATCCAGTACCTAAAAATTAACAAGTCGGCCTTTAAAACTCTATACTGATATTATCGGAGTTACGGATGCAAGTGATGGATGAAAGCAAGGTACCAGAAGCGTGGCGAGTGCTGCGTATTCAATCCGAACTGGTTGATGGAATAGAAGCATTGGCAAAGCTGGGCCAGGCGGTGACGGTATTCGGTAGCGCGCGGGCAAAAGAGGATACACCCTGGTGTGAAGAGGCTGAGAAATTGGGACAATTGTTGGGCGGAGAGAACATACCGGTTATAACCGGTGGCGGGCCTGGGGTGATGGAGGCCGCCAATAAAGGTTGTTACGGTACCTCGACGAGTACTGTCGGGCTAAATATTACCTTGCCGATGGAGCAGACACCCAATAAGTTCCAGGACATTAGTCTCGAATTTCGCTACTTTTTTGTCCGTAAGTTTATGTTTGTTAAATATGCTGTGGGTTTTGTGGTTTTCCCTGGTGGTTATGGCACCCTCGATGAGTTGTTTGAGGCGCTAACCCTCGTTCAGACGGGCAAGGTGAGACCATTTCCTATCGTCATGGTGGGGCAGGAATATTGGCAGGGCTTACAGCAATGGTTGCAGGAACAGGTACTAGATATGGGTTTTGTCGATGACCACGACTTTAATTTATTTAGCACTGTAGATAGCGCAGAGGCCGCCGCCAAAATTATTATTCAGCATGTGCGGATGCTAAGAGCTCAGGATCTCTCGGTGTGATGTTCGGGACATCAATCCTCAACACCCAGCTGGGCATCAGGATCGACATGGGCCAGGGGATCATCCCAATTGCTCATTGAAAACTCAGCCGTGCCGTCGTTGGCAGGGTTGCCGTCAGCAATTTCATAGGGCGCACGCCAGTCTTCCGGAGCCTGGGCCTTGAGAATAATCATCTGTTCCCATATATCGAAGTCAAACTCGCCGATTTCACCGTTAACATACTGAATTTCGATATAGTCATCTTCTTCGTCTATCGCGACGACTTCAAATAAGGCGTCTTCCTCAACATCCTGATACCAGTCATTAAGTTGTGGCATTATTTTAGCCATGGTTACCTCTGCTTGTTGCTCGACCATTTTTTGGTGCTTTTACTCAGGGCAACATATCACCGGAGGTCAGTCAGGTCATTAGTCGGGATAGGGGGAAAGCTATCTGGCCTGTTCTAGATCAAATAAACTGCATTATAAAAATCATCCATCATGCTGATATGAAAATTGATTTGATTATTGCTAAATTCCGATCGACCATATGCCGCAGGGTGCAAATAAAAAAGCTGTCTAAGCAAAGACCCCGTAGACGGATGTTGACAGCGCTGATTGCTGTGCCTAAGGTCGCGCTCTTATTGACAACGCAACGTTTTGTATAAAAACCACGAGTGACTTAGATAATGACTGCGGGACCTTTAATGCTCGACCTGGCCGGGACCGAACTCAGCAACGATGAGCGTGATTTACTGCTACGGCCAGCGGTTGGGGGGGTGATCTTCTTTACCCGCAACTTCGTGTCGCGACAACAAATCACCGCCCTCACTGCTGAGATTGCCGAACTCCGACCGGCGCTACTGCTCGCAGTTGATCAGGAGGGTGGTCGGGTCCAGCGTCTGCGTGAAGGCTACTCCCTGTTACCGCCCATGCAGGTGCTCGGTGATTTGTATCGGCGTGACGAGAAGATGGCCAGTCAGTTGCTTCACGATTGCGGCTGGCTGATGGCTGCTGAGGTGATCGCCAGTGGTATAGATTTTAGTGTCGCACCGGTGCTGGATCTGGATCGTGATCATTGTCAGGTGATAGCCAATCGAGCCTTTGGCGATGAGCCAGCCCTGGCTTCCCGAGCCATACAGTATTTTATTGACGGCATGCATGAGGCGGGCATGGCCGCTACGGGCAAACATTTTCCAGGTCATGGTGGCGTGGTCGGTGACAGTCATCTCGAAACCCCTGTTGACCCGCGGGATATGGAAACCATACGGGAGCACGACTTACTGCCCTTCAGGAGATTAGCGCCATCCCTGCAGGCGGTGATGCCGGCGCATATTGTCTTTCCTAATATCGATGCTCAGGCAGTGGGGTTTTCAGGCTTTTGGTTGCAGGAAATATTACGCAAGGAACTGGATTTTCATGGCCTTATTTTCAGCGACGATTTATCGATGAAGGGCGCGGATGTGGCTGGAGGTTACCAGCAAAAAGCGGCCCTGGCGCTGGCCGCCGGTTGCGATATGGTTTTGGTATGTAATAATCGCGCGGGCGCTCTGAGCGTGCTTGAATTTCTCGAAGCGCGAGTGATAAACGATGATGTCACTCCTCCGACTATCGATAATCTGGGTGTCATGAAAGCGCGGCGTAGCTGGGCATGGTCGGAGCTAGAAACAAGCGCTCGCCGTCAGACCGTTATCGAAAACTTAAAACGAGTGATGTAATCGCAATTGGTGCTTAACCCCTGCTAAACAAGGCTCTTAGATGCTAGATACCTTTGAAAACTGGTTTGTTGAAACGACCGGTGCTTCATCCGTTTGGTGGATAGAAATATTCATTATTGTTTTTGTCGCCTTGTTACTCGGCTATGTGGTCAACAAAGGCTTTACCGCGCTGGAACGCCATGCGCAACAGACTCGCAATGTTTGGGATGATGCCCTGGTAAGCGCAAGCCGACAACCCGCTGTGTGGCTGGTGTGGGTGGTGGGCGTTAATTTCGCGGCGGGCATCGTTGCTCGGGTTATGGAGTCTCCCTGGTACGATTTTGTCGAGCCGATAAACCGGGTCGCGGTGCTGTTTCTCGGTGCGCTATTTTTAGTCAATTTCATCAAACGCGCTGAACAGAACCTCGTCGATCCGGCCTACCTGTCTGATCCCTACGATGCCACCACGGTCAGAGCCGTGGGCAAACTGGCCAGGATTTCAGTGATCATCACCGTGGTTTTGATCGCTATGCAAATGTTTGGCTATAGCATCGGTGGTGTTCTGGCCTTCGGCGGTATCGGCGGTATAGCGGTCGGTTTTGCCGCAAAAGATTTATTGGCCAATTTTTTTGGCGGCCTGATGATTTACCTTGATCGGCCTTTTTCGGTGGGCGACTGGGTTCGCTCGCCGGATAAAGAAATCGAAGGTACGGTGGAAGACATTGGCTGGCGTTTAACTCGGATCCGTACTTTTGATAAACGGCCTTTGTATATTCCAAATGCTATATTCACCAGCATTTCGGTAGAAAACCCTTCGCGTATGCTCAACCGTCGGATCTATGAAACCATCAGCGTACGTTGCGATGATCTCGCGCGTGTTAATGACATTGTCAGCGACGTTAAAACTATGTTGGAAAATCACCCGGATATCGATGCCACGCAAACCTTAATGGTTAATTTCAATCAGTTTGCTGCTAGCTCTCTGGACTTCTTTATCTACACCTTTACCAAGACGACTAACTGGGTTGAGTTTCACGAGATTAAACAGAATGTTTTATTAAATATTGCGGCAATTATTGAATCCCACGGTGCTGAAATAGCCTTCCCAACATCCACCCTGCATATTGCCGGTGAACTTCCTGAAGCCCTTGCAACTGAACCCCCTGGGGTGAGTTAGATGGCAGAACAGTTTGATCTGCCAGCCATTATCGGTGGCAGCGGTTTACAGGCGATGCCCGGTTTAGACATCACAGAGCGTGTCGATATTGATACCGCCTGGGGTCAACCCTCCAGCCCGATTACGGTCGGTCAGCTGGGTGGGCAAAAAGTATTATTCCTGGCCCGTCACAGCGATGAGCATGGTATCCCTCCGCACAAAGTAAATTATCGCGCTAATATCGCCGCCCTTGCTGAGTTGGGTGCCAGCTGTGTTTTTGCCTTTAATGCGGTCGGCGGAATTAGTGAGGCCCTGGGTGCGGGTAGCCTGGTGGTGCCCGATCAAATTATCGATTACACCTGGGGTCGGGAGCACACTTATTCCGACTCTAGCGACGTGATTCTGAACTTTGTGGATTTTACCGAGCCCTATGACGCTCAGCTCAGAGCGGCATTGATCAATGCCGCGGCGTTGAGTGGCTGTGATATCACCGGGCAAGGTGTTTACGGTGCGACTCAGGGGCCAAGACTAGAAAGCGCCGCCGAGATCATACGTATGGAAAGGGATGGCTGCGATATTGTCGGTATGACGGGTATGCCTGAAGCGGGACTGGCCCGGGAGAAGAATCTGCCCTATGCCTGTTTGGCGCTGGTGGTTAACGCCGCCGCCGGTAAATCAGATCGGCTGATCAGCCTTGAAGAAATTACTCAGGTGATGGCTGAACGGATGCCGCTGGTGAATACCATTCTGACAGAGGTATGCAACTCAACTTTGGCAACTCAGGAGCTCACCTAGCGGCGTGGAAGATATTCACCTATGGTCTTTTTTTGATGTCTTATTAAGCCCTGAAGGTGGATTGACCGGCCTGGCTTTAAGTAGCTTTCTGTCGGCGACGGTGTTGCCGGGTAGCTCCGAAGTCCTGTTGCTCCTGTTGGTCGATCAAAACCAGATAAACCTTGTTGCGTTGCTGACCGTTGCCAGCCTGGCCAACACTCTGGGTGGCATGTCTACCTACTGTCTGGGCCGCTGGTCCGAACAAGCGCTAGTCAGGCGAGGTAAATATCAGGAGCCTT
>CALLDA010000196.1 GCA_937998635.1 uncultured Pseudomonadales bacterium | reverse complement strand
CTTGCAGCACATCGTGAAGCGACAGAGGAA
Organism: uncultured Pseudomonadales bacterium; assembly: GCA_937998635.1. Classification (GTDB taxonomy): domain Bacteria; phylum Pseudomonadota; class Gammaproteobacteria; order Pseudomonadales; family Porticoccaceae; genus HB2-32-21. The sequence goes on along the minus strand of CALLDA010000196.1, from coordinate 2,934 downwards.
GGGCGGTCTGCAGCGATTGAGTCCATTACGGCCCTGAGAGAGGCGGGTCTGGCGCGACTGATGACGCCTACGCTCAATGGCGGCCATGGAGCATCTATTCGGGCTCAGGTACATGCCTGTGCTGAGTTGGCCCGCGCTTGCCCTGCATCGAGTTGGGTGTTGATGGTTTGCGGTGCGCACAACTGGATTTCGGGGAGTTTTTCTGAGGCCTGTCGAACCGAGATGTTTGGCTCTGATCAGGATCTGCTGATCGCAGGAACCCTGGCTGGTCAGGGCCGATTTAAAAAGGCTGATGGCGGCTGGCGGGTGAGTGGACGCTGGCAATATTGTTCCGGGGTTGACCACTCACCCTGGTTATTGATTGGTGCTTTGCGCGACCCGGACGATACTGCCAAAGGTCCTAACAGCCTGCACGTCATGTTGCCGAGAGATGAGGTAGAAGTGGATGATACCTGGCACACCCTGGGTATGCGTGGCAGTGGCTCAAAGGATGTGGTGCTCAACAACGTGTTTGTGCCTGAGTATCGCGCTGAAGCGACCGGTAAATTGTTCAATGGCAGTAGTCCTCATGCCCATGATCACGGCGAAGACAGGGGCATCTACATGGCACCAGTGATGTGCAGTCTCTCCACTCAGCTGGCCGGAACCATACTGGGTATGGCGAGAGAGATGTTGAGTTTGTTTGTCGAGAAAACCCGTGTCCGCCCTGATATTTACAGTGGTCAGGGCAGTGGTGCCAAGGCCCGCATGGGCACAATGCAAAGTCGCGTTGCCGAGGCCTATGGGGAGATAACTGCAGCCGAACTAATGATTGGCCGGAATTGCGATATGTTTGACGCCATTGCGGCGGCAAAAGCACCGGCTGATATGGCAGCGCAAGCTCAAATGCGCTGGCATTCAGCCTATGGAGCCGGGCTGTGTCGAAGTGCAGTGGAACGCTTGTATGCCGGAGCGGGTGCTCACGCCGCTTATAATGATTCGCCTATGCAACAATGTTTTCGGGACGTCATTATGGCTACCCATCATGCCGCGGTGGATATGGACGGCGGGGCAGAGATCCAGGGAATGGCCATGCTGGGTGTGGAGCCTGGTAGCTGAATCTGGCAGTTAAACCTGGTAGTTGAACCCAGCACTTAAACAATAGTTACTGTTTATCCTGGGCACAAATAAAATAAGGCTTCCAGAGTTTAATGGAAATCGGCACCGCAACATTTAACTAGAAAGCAGTAAACATCAGCGTGTAAAACACCTCGGTGGTAAAGATATCATTTTGCACATAGGCGATATCCATCACCACAAAGGCCAGCTCGGCTCGACCCAACATACCAAAACCAATCATCATGGATTCTTCAAAACTGAAGTCGCCCGTGTAGCGCGCAGCTAAAGCCGCAGATACTATCTGGCCTATCATGATCGCCACCGTGAGTATGAAGATCTCGGGAATTACCGAGACAAAAATGTCCCAGTCGAAAATCAATCCGGCTATTTGTATGACGGTCGGATTATCTTAAATCAAGCGACTGTCGGACACCGGGATAAGGGCGCTGGATCAGAGAAGCCATGTTAGGAGAGTGGGGCAAGCGTACGGAGCCTGTAGGCATCTATATGGGTTTTGATAGCTGTCGCTAATCATGCAAGGCAGTAAAAATTAAACAAAAAAAGAGGCTACTCGAAATGTCGAATAGCCTCTTTAATCAGCTTTGAAATTATCTAAATCTAGTCTTTTTGTTTTAGTTTATCTGCGAACTTGAAGCTTATCCGCGAGCTTCAGGGTTCCAGAGCAAAACCTGCGGTGATGCCGCCATCAGCGATAAATTCAGAACCGGTGGAATAGGAGCTGTCATCGGAGATGAGATAAGCCGCCAGGGTAGCCATCTCTTCCGGCTGGCCGATACGGCCCACGGGTGCTGATGAGAAAAGATCGTTGGCACCGTCGGAGGTCAGGCCAGCGTCGGTTAACATCCGCGTCATGATGCCGCCAGGATGAATGGAATTAACGCGAATATTGTCTGGGCCAAGTTCCAGTGCAGCGACTTTGGTCATGCCGCGCACAGCAAATTTACTGGCGCAATAGGCGATACCGCCCACCGCACCCAACATACCTGCGATAGAAGAGATGTTTACGATAGCCCCGCCACCGGCATCTTTCATGGCACCGGCGACGCTTTTCATGCCCAGAAATACGCCGACCTGATTAACCTGGATGGTTTTCATGTATTGCTCGACGGACATTTCTTTCAATGCGTTCATATCGGCGATGCCGGCATTGTTGATCAGACCATTAAGCTTGCCAAACTTGGCGACCGTGGCGGCGACCGCAGCTTGCCAGGCACTTTCGTCGGTGACATCCAAATGGGTGTAAGCAGCCGCATCGCCAATTTCAGCGGCGGTCTTGTGGCCGTCTTCGTCCAGTACATCGCAGATCATCACTTTGGCACCGCGCTCGGCAAAAATCTTTGCTTCTGCAGCACCCTGGCCTCGAGAGCCACCGGTAACCAGAACTACTTTTCCAGCTAAACTTGTCATCATTTTTCTCCAGTTTGAAACTTAGGGTTTATGTAAACCCCTTGATTCTTCCATTGACCACGGTACAAGTCCAGTATTTCCCTGCCGTTAATGAACCTTTGTTAAAGAAGCTAGCACAATAAACCCATAGCCACGAATTCCTCGTAACGGACGTTGATCTTCAAGCTCCAGCTTAGTTCTGCATGAACGACCGGGGCGAAGCCAAGGCATAGCGTAAAGGTATAAGCGAATAGCGTTGCGAGTGGGCGGGGGGTGTGTTCTGATAAATTTATCCCGAAGGGTAACAACGCTACAAGAGGATCGAGTCAAAGCGAACTAGATAGCCCTTCTAAAATTTAGTGAGTAATCATGAGCGACGGACCACGCCTGCCTTTGCTGTTAACAGCAATCGCGATCACTTCTGCGAAT
>CALLDA010000195.1 GCA_937998635.1 uncultured Pseudomonadales bacterium | reverse complement strand
GGTAAGTACGTGGGCGTTCTGGATATCGAATTTGGCGCATCCGGCGTTAGCGGCTATCAATACCGTCTGTTTCCCGTGTTTGCCAACTTACTCACCCCCGACCCCGAGATGCAGGCGTACATCGACGGTGTTCGCGCACCTTACCTGAACACACTGAATGAACCCCTCGCGATCTCCGAATCCCTGCTCTACCGACGGGGAAATTTCTCCGGCACCTTTGATCAGTTGATCTGTGACGCGATGCGTAATGTGCTCGACGCAGAGATTAGCCTGTCGCCGGGCTTTCGTTGGGGTACCAGTGTGTTGCCCGGTGAAACTATCACCATGGAGCGGGTGCTGGATCAAACCTGTATGACCTACCCTGAAACCTATGTGCGGGAAATGACCGGCGAGGATCTCAAATTTATTCTCGAAAGCGTCTGCGATAATCTTTTTAATCCAGACCCCTACTACCAGCAGGGTGGCGATATGGTGCGCGTTGGCGGGCTGCGTTTTAGCTGTGCGCCCAAAGCTGAGATGGGTAAACGCATCGCTAACCTTGAACTCAATGATGGCACCCCGCTGGCTGCCAGCAAGTCTTATAAAGTCGCAGGCTGGGCAACGGTCGCGGCCGAGGCACCCGGTGTGCCGATATGGGATGTAGTGGCCAACTATCTGCGTGCGGAGAAAACTGTCAACATCAGTCGAGGCAATAATCCGGTGCTAAAAGGTGTTGAGGGTAATCCCGGTATTGCGGATTACTCTTAAAGGCTCATCGAACAACACCTGGCTAGCTAAAGGCTTACCGAGCAAGACTTAGCAATTGCCACTCACGGAATAATATTCACCCAAAAATACGCATCACGCAAAAAATAATAACGGAGATCAGACCATGACCAGATTCTTTCACAAACGCAGCGTCTTCATGCTACTGGTTTTGATGGCCAGTCTTGCAACTGCTGGTCGAGGCTATGCTAGCCAACAAGCCCCGCAAGCAAGCGATCAAGCAACCCAGCAAGCAAGGCCTCTCAGCGAGCAAAAACCCTTTGCTGAAGCCCATATTATCTTGCAAGTCAGCGATGCAGAAGAAGTCCATCACCATGCCACCCTGGATATCGCTAACAATTTGATGAAGCACTATGGTGGACAGGATATGGTTGATGTTGAAGTCATCGCTTTCGGGGCAGGTATATCGCTGCTGTATCCTGATTCTACTGACAAAGAAAAAGCCGAACGTATCGCCAGCTTGAGAGAACACGGGGTAAGGTTTTATGCCTGCGGAAACACCCTGGACACTATCGAACGTAAAACCGGTAAACGACCGGAACTCTTACCTGGGGTGGAAACAGTGCAAACTGGTGTCGCGTTTATGATCGACGAGGTGAAACGAGGTTATACCCTCGTGCACCCCTAAAGCGATCCCGGACTTGCCGCTATAGCGCTGAACTACCTGAGCCTGATCAGTATCGGACTCAGCTGTTCGGATTTAGCTGTTCCAGCCTGAACTTTCTAAATCTTAACCGTTTGAACCTAGCTATTCGTACTTATCTTTTAGTACGAAAAATACCACGCCCAACAAACCAGCACTGAGCCCCATGGCCAGATAAATGCCGCTAACACCCAGGGCACTTGCCAGGGTAATACTGCCGAAGTTAGCTTTCTGAATAAGCAAAGCCTCGATAAAAGGAAAGGCCAGCGAAAACAATAAAGCACCCACCAGACCGCCTAACACTGTGGCCATAGCGTCTTTCTTGCCTTCCGACGCGCCAACTACACACGTGCCGGGGCAGAAGCCGGACACCGCCCAGCCAATACCAAAAACAATACCACCCAGAGCGACGCCCCACACGTAAGCAGGCTTGATCACCATATTGGCCAGACCACCCAGGTCGAGCAAATAGATACCCAGGGTACCCACCCCGATAGCAGTGCCCATCAATTTGATAATCCACATATCCTTGAGTCGCAAGGTACCCAAAATACGTCGATAACTGGTTGCTCCGCCCAAATACAGAATCGCGCCAAAGGCGCAGCCAATTAAAAAACCAATGACTAATGTTGTCATATCAACTCTCCGAACCAGAACGATAAAGAAATTTAGCCATCAAAATCGCCGCACCAAAGCCGGTAACCGCAAAGATAAAAGAGCTAATCGCCAACTGCGGAACACCGCTGATCATATGGCCACTGGTACAGCCACCAGCGAGCCGAGCACCAAATAACAGCAACACACCACCGCCGAAAGCGGCCGCGTAGCGCTTACTCATCGAATCACCAAAGCGCTCCTTCCACATAGCGGGCATAGAACCTTTATCCTGTTCAGGTTGACGCTTGCGCAATAAAGCCGAGCTAATACCACCGCCGACAAACATACCTAGCACCAACATCCAGCCATAGCCGACGCCCCAATTCGTCTTGTTGCCGTATTTAGAAAGATACGCGTTAGACTCCGCAAACTCGGGAGCCACTTTATGCACAACGGCAGCGTCGGACACCACAAACTGGGTCGAAACACCCAGCGGTTTAGTCAGCGCCGTAGCAAGGATCAGCAGCAAGCCGAGCGATATACCCGCCGCCTTCCAGGAAATAAGATAATCGCGTTCCATAAGCACTCCGTTCATTGTTAGATTTGTAGTAAGGTGTTGTATTAGTAAATTAGATTATTATTATATAAATATCAATACTTAGCTTATAACTTATATCTCTATAAGCAAGCGCAACTATGGTGTGACCGATGACCTTTTCCAGCACAGCAAACACTCCCCTGAAAACCCTTATTACTTTGACACCAGGCCGTTTATCAACAAAAGCGCTGGTATTGTTATTTTTCCTGGCCGGATCTGGGTTCCTGACTGCTAACCAGGCTGCTAATCCAGCGACAAGCCTCACCGCAGTCAACGAGGAGAAATATTCGGCCCGCGGAGGGCTTCAAAAACCCATCGTTCTTTATGTGTCTCGAACGGACTGTCATTTCTGCCATCTTCTCGAAGAAGAAATTCTTAAGCCCCTGCTTCGTTCCGGCGAATACACAGACAAAATAATTTTCCGAAACCTGGTGCTGGACAGCACTGAACCTGTGGTAGATTTTAAAGGCAAGCTGATTGCCCCAGCTGACATGGCCAGGATCCTGGAGGTCGAGCTGACACCTACACTGTTATTTTTAAATAGTGAGAATCAGGAACTGCTCCCACGCATCGTCGGTTATCAGCGCTCGGAATATTATTTTTATTACCTGGAGGAAACGATCAACAATGCCATTGCGGTGCTTAATGCCGCGTCTCATGGGAAATAAAATCAAAGCGATTGATAACCTGTTTAAAATCAAGACCTGAGGCTTTGAAAACACGTTAGATCGGTGAATTAAGGGGAGTTCTTGGGGCAGCCGAAAAACCTACCACCCATGAACATGAACCCGGCCATGACCTTCACCTGGAACATGAAGATGCAACGATTCGCTTTTTGCATGGCGTCATCAAGGTAGCGGTAAAAATTCTCGCCATACTTATGGTACTTGTGACCGTCTGGGGCATTGGCGATGTTATCTATGTGCTGTACCAACGTCTTACTGAACCGCCTTTTTTTTGCTCTTACAGATCAATGATACCTTTGCCACATTTGGCGCTTTTCTGGCAGTGCTGATAGCCATTGAAATATTCATTAACATCAGCATGTACCTGAGCACCAACGTCATACCTGTACGCTTGGTCATTGCCACTGCACTTAGGGCAATCGCTCGAAAAGTTATTATTTTTGATTTTGAGCGCTTAGACCCAACATATATCTATGGCACCGCCGCCGTTGTCCTGTCGCTGGGCATTACATACTGGTTAATAAGAAAAGACTCTGGGAAGCATCCGTAGCGCTACACTCAAAGTATCTATTCTTAAACTAAGTGCACCCTGAGCCACGACCTGACTGGCCTGCTGACAACTTATTGTCGCTAGCGACAAGATAAAATTTCGCTAGCCTTTTTATTGGCGATCCTATAGCCTTTTTTCTACACGACTTCTCTATACGACTTTTCTGCACAACGACTTTTCTGCCCAACGTAGTCGGCTAATTTTTACAGTAGTTAACAATAACTCTAAGGAGAACATTTATGACTAATCTATATGATTTGAGCGTACCCACCTACCGACGTGTATTGACGTCGGCGATTGCTGTTATGGAAAAAGGCGCTAGTTATTTCGCAGAGCAGGGCATCGATCCAGGGGAGGTCATCGATATGCGTCTGGCACCGGATATGGCGGCATTTCCCTTTCAGGTGAATTCTGTTCGACACCATTCTGTTGGTGCGGCTAAGGGGATGTTGGTCGGTGAATTTTCACCACCCCCAGATATTCCTGAGTTAGATTATCAAGGCCTCCTCAAGCTCCTAACTGACGCCCTGGTTGAACTTGATACTATAGATGCTAACGCCCTCAAGGAAGTAGAAGGAAAAGCCATGTATTTCAGGATGGGTGATTTTGAAATACCCTTCACCAGCGAAAATTTTGTTACTTCGTTTTCCTTACCCAACCTCTATTTTCATGCCACCACACTGTATGACATGTTGCGCATCAAAGGGGTGCCCCTGGGGAAAATGGACTTCCTCGGTAAAATGAATGTGGGATTGCCCAGCTCCTAATTTTTATAGCCTGAGTTTTCTGACCTAAGTTTCATAAATTGGGTTTTATAAAAAAGGCATGGCTAAATTTTTCTTCATTTACCCTGCCAGTTATTCATCTAGTCAGTAGAGATCTGTTATGAGCGATTCATCGAACGGCGCACCAAGCTACACACCGCCAAAAGTCTGGCAATGGCAATCTGAAAGTGGTGGAAGGTTTTCCAGTATCAATCGCCCGATTGCAGGCGCCACCCACGAACAAGACTTGCCTGTTGGTGATCATCCGCTGCAGCTCTATTCCCTGGCGACACCCAACGGAGTAAAAGTTACTGTCTTGTTGGAAGAGCTACTTGCCCTCGGCTGTGATGCCGAGTACGACGCCTATCTGATTAATATTATGGACGGCGATCAGTTTGGTAGCGGCTTTGTGGCAGCAAACCCCAATTCAAAAATTCCCGCACTGGTCGATCAAAGCACATCCCCGCCCACCCGCGTCTTTGAGTCCGGAGCTATCCTCGTCTACCTGGCGGAAAAGTTCGGTGCCTTTCTGCCCACAGAATCCTCTGCGCGTGCCGAGTGTATGTCCTGGCTGTTCTGGCAAATGGGTAGCGCGCCTTATCTCGGCGGCGGCTTCGGCCACTTTTACGCCTACGCGCCGGAGAAGATTGAATACGCCATTAACCGCTACGCCATGGAAGTGAAACGCCAGTTGGATGTACTGAACCAGAACCTGTCTACCCGACCTTATTTATGTGGCGACGAATACAATATTGCCGATATGGCGAACTATGCCTGGTATGGCAGTTTAGTGCTGGGCACGATCTACGAGGCTCAGGAATTCCTCGATGTTAAGTCCTACACCCATGTCGTCCGCTGGGCCTCGGAAATACAGGCGCGGCCTGCGGTTCAGCGTGGCGAACGCGTCAATAAGACCTGGGGGCCGGAGGAAGAGCGGGTACCAGAACGACATAGCGCCGCAGATTTCACCTAATCGACCGCATAACCCCCATCTGAAATCCCAGCAACTAGGCATTCAAATCAGGCATACGAGGAAATTGATCATTGCCTTTTATAGGCTCTAACCAGGAGACGCGAGAATCGCAGAAAATTTCTGCCGTAGGGCGTAACTTGGGAAACTCTTTGGCCGTTGAAATCCGTATAGAGACAAAGTGCGGCTTCGCATCCTGCTCGGAAGGCAGTGAACACAAATGGGCACCGCACTCACCACAAAATGCCAGGCGTCGCACTGATCCGCTATCGGCTCGCTTATCAAAATATTTCGGTGCGCCTTTCGTAAACGTGAAACCTTCTACATCTGTTATACCGGACATACGAAACGCTGATCCGCTGAAAATCTGACAATCCCGGCAGTGACATATGCCCACCCAGGCATTGTCAAATTCCGATTCGTAAGCAACTTCGCCACAAAAACATCCACCAGAAATTTTCATTCGCTTTCTCCATTTATTACGAAAGTTATCACTCTTCAGGATGCAAGATTGTGTGGCAGGCCTACATCGCGGATTCCACGGCGTCAGCACAAATGATATAACGACCCAAGGACCTTTTAATCCCGATTATGAAAGAAGACGATCCAAGCAATATAATTAAAACACCTTTAAGCCGCCATAATGCCACCATCCACTGGCATAGCATGGCCGGTGACAAAAGACGCCTGATCTGAACACAACCAAACAGCAGTGGCAGCAATTTCACTGGGTTGGCCAAGTCGGCCTACCGGCTGCCATTTCGCGACCTTAGCTTTGCCTTCCTCGGCCCCTCCGGTTAAACGCTCCACCATAGGGGTTTCGATCACTCCGGGGCACACTGCGTTAACACGAATATCTTTTTTGGCAAACTCTAGCGCAGCAGTTTTGGTGAGGCCGACAACCCCGTGTTTAGCTGCCACA
>CALLDA010000194.1 GCA_937998635.1 uncultured Pseudomonadales bacterium | reverse complement strand
GGGGAGCGAGAAGTCTCCCTGGCGGGCGGCGCTGCGGTGTTGAAAGGCCTTCAGGAAGCTGGCATCGATGCCCTCGGCCTTGATGCGGGTCAGGACTGGATGGAGCAGCTGCGGGTTTTAGCGCCAGCGCGGGTCTTCATTATGCTCCATGGCAGTGGTGGCGAAGATGGCGTGGTACAGGGAGCTTTAGAAAGTATGGGCCTGCCCTACACCGGCAGCGGTGTGCTGGCCTCGGCATTGGCTATGGATAAAATGCGCTGCAAACAGTTCTGGGCGGGCATTGGTTTGCCGACAGCACCTTTTATAGTGCTTAACAAGCACAGTGATTGGCCCCAGGTGCTCGAATCTCTGGGCGGTAGCGCCATGGTCAAACCGGCCAGCGAAGGGTCGAGTCTCGGAATGACCAAGGTTGATTCGGCCGCCGAACTGGAAGCGGCCTGGCGATTGGCCAGTCAGTACGACAGTTGTGTGCTCGCTGAGCAGTGGTTGAGCGGTGCCGAATATACGGTAGCTATTGTCAACGGCAGAGCGCTGCCCACCATCAAGCTAGAGACCGAACGGACTTTTTACGACTACCAGGCTAAATACATTGCCGACGATACCCGCTATTTGTGTCCCTGTGGTCTATCCGTAGAACGCGAAGCGGCTATTCAGATGCTTGCCTTAGAGGCCTACCAGAGTCTCGGTTGTCGTGGCTGGGGCCGGGTGGATCTGATGGAGGGGGCAGACGGTGAATTTTATGTTCTGGAGGTCAATACCGTTCCAGGCATGACTGATCACAGTTTGGTGCCGATGGCCGCCGCCGCGGACGGTTTGACTTTCAGTCAATTAGTTGTGGAGATTCTCTCTGCATGCGGTTCGAACTCAGATTTAACAGAGCAATCTGCAACAGCAGCTGTGGAGCAAACGCCATGAGGCGGTATCAGCAAGCTGCACCGAAGAGGATTCCGGACGAGGCGCGATGGCGACTATGGCTGGCGGCCATAACTCGAGTCTTGATCGGTGTTGGCGTGATTATGATGGCGGCGGTAATAGTCGGGCTGAGTATATTGTTTTATCGCTGGCTCGATGCGCCGGTGCTGGCTGTCGCCATCGCCAACCCCTTGCACAAGGTAAGTCAGATTGAACTGGAGTCCATTGTTAATTCGACGATGGACGGTGGCTTTCTAAGCCTCGATATCGACGCTTTATGCCTTGCCCTGGAGGCTCATCCCTGGGTCGCAGGTGCCACTGTGCGTCGTTACTGGCCAGACCGAATTGAGATCACCGTTGTTGAAGAAGTGGCTATTGCCCGTTGGGGGCAACATGGCTTTGTTAATCAACGGGGGCAGATATCCGAGCTGGGTGATGCCGACGGGCTGGCGTCATTGCCGCACTTGTCGGGCCCTGAGGGCAGTGTTGAAGATGTCATGCGGGAGTATCGAGATATTAGCGAATTACTCCTGGCTGAAGGCCTTAAGGTCAGCGAGTTTGGTATGGACAAGCACAGGCGTTGGCGTATGCGGCTCGATACCGGATTTTCGGTCTGGTTGGGTCGGCAGCACGTGCTGGCCAAAGTGCGCCGCTTTTTGCTGGCCTGGAGTCATGAATTAAAAATGCGTAAAGATGAAATCTCGCTAGTTGATGCCCGTTATGAAAATGGAGTGGCTGTGACATGGCGGTAAGTGATATGGCGCTAAGGACGTATAGGGAAAAGGGCGTTTTTAAAAGATTCGCTGTTTACCAAAGGTCCCGTGGTGACTGCTGGTTAATAGACTGTTTGGTAATGAGCTATCGAGTGCCGAGGGTGGGGTTCTAAATATGGTGAACGGAAATAGCGAAGAGATGATCGTTGGTCTTGATATCGGCACATCAAAAGTCGTGGCGATAGTGGGCGTAATGGGTGCCGACGGTCAGATGGAAATTGTCGGTACCGGTATGCATCGCTCTTCAGGCATGAAAAAAGGCGTGGTGGTCAATATCGAATCAACGGTGTCGGCGATTCAACGCGCGATTGAAGAGGCTGAGTTAATGGCCGGGTGCCACATTCATTCGGTCTATGCGGGCATAGCGGGGAGTCATATTCGCAGCATGAATTCCCATGGCATCGTCGCCATTCGAGACCGCGAAGTGTTGCCCATGGATGTTGAGCGGGTTATCGATGCGGCACGGGCGGTGGCGATTCCTGCCGACCAGGAAATACTTCACGTCCTACCCCAGGAATTTATTATCGATAGCCAGGAGGGGGTCCGTGAGCCCCTGGGTATGTCAGGGGTCAGGCTCGAAGCGAAAGTACATCTCGTCACCTGCGCGGCTAATGCGGCGCAAAATATCAAAAAGTGTATTCGTCGCTGCGGGCTGGAAGTGGACGACATCATTCTGGAGCAATTGGCTTCAAGCTATGCGGTGCTCACCGAAGATGAGAAGCAACTCGGGGTGTGCATGATTGATCTCGGCGGTGGTACCACCGACATCGCTATTTTTACCGACGGGGCAATCCGCCATACCGGGGTGATTCCTATCGCGGGGGATCAGGTGACCAACGATATTGCCATGGCGCTGCGCACACCCACAGCCCACGCTGAGGACTTGAAGATTAAATACGCCTGTGCTCTGGCGAAGCTCGCAGGACCAGAAGAAACCATCAAAGTGCCGAGTGTCGGTGATCGACCACCTCGGGATTTATCTCGCCAGGCTCTGGCTGAGGTGGTGGAACCGCGTTATGACGAACTGCTGACCTTAGTCCAGGCCGAACTGCGCCGTAGCGGCTTTGAAGATTTAGTAGCAGCCGGTGTGGTGCTGACCGGAGGCACGGGAAAAATGGAAGGCGTAGTAGAGCTAGCGGAAGAGATTTTTCATATGCCAGTGCGGCTGGGTTGTCCGCAAAATATCCGGGGTCTGACGGATATTGTAAACAACCCGATTTACTCAACAGGCGTGGGTTTGTTGTTGTATGGCATGCAGCAACATCGTGATGGTGGTAGAGCAGGAAAGGGTAAACCTGGCGGCAGTTTGATTGAAAGGATCAAACGCTGGTTTCAGGATCATTTGTAGTATTGATGTAGTACTTAACTTTATGGATAAAACGGTGCAAACCGAGGGGTAATTGATATGTTTGAAATTGTTGACGGTATTCCGGAAGGCGCGGAAATAAAAGTAATAGGTGTAGGTGGCGGTGGCGGTAACGCCGTTAAAAATATGATCGAAAGTCAGGTGCAGGGTGTAGATTTTATCTGCGCTAATACCGATTCTCAGGCACTGAAAGATATTACCGGCGCGACGCTGCTACAGCTTGGCAATGGTATGACCAAAGGCCTGGGTGCAGGGGCTAATCCTGAGATAGGTCGTCAGGCCGCGATGGATGATCGCGACCGAATTGCCGATGTGCTTGACGGCGCAGATATGATCTTTATCACAGCGGGTATGGGTGGCGGAACCGGTACCGGCGCTACGCCGGTGGTGGCTGATGTGGCTCGTGAGATGGGCATACTCACCGTTGCTGTGGTGACTAGACCGTTTCAATTTGAAGGCCGCAAACGTATGGCCATAGCCGCAGAAGGTATTAATGAGCTGAAAGACAAAGTTGACTCACTAATTACTGTACCCAATGAGAGATTATTGGCGGTGCTTGGCAAATCCACTTCTTTGTTAGATGCTTTCAAAGCAGCCAATGACGTGTTGTTGGGCGCAGTTCAGGGCATTGCCGATCTTATTATTCGACCGGGTATGATCAATGTCGATTTCGCCGATGTGCGCACGGTGATGTCTGAAATGGGTATGGCGATGATGGGTAGTGGCCAGGCCAGCGGAGAACATCGGGCTACTGAAGCGGCTGAAGCGGCAGTGCATAGCCCTCTCCTTGAAGATATCGATTTGCTCGGCGCAAAAGGTATTCTGGTGAATATTACCGCCGGACCGGATCTCTCCCTGGGCGAGTTCGCAGACGTTGGTGATACCGTTGAAGCCTTCGCTTCAGAAAATGCGACAGTGGTTGTTGGTACGGTTATTGATCCCGATCTCGAAGATCAATTGCGAGTCACCGTGGTCGCGACAGGTCTCGGTCATCAGGAAGAGGCGAGGCGTCCGGTGGCACCGACTAAAGTGGTTGATAACACCATTAAGCCGGGTGGCGAGATTGATTTTGCCACTTTAGATCGTCCCACCGTTACCCGTCGGCCTCGCGGCAGGGCGGGTGCCGAGGCCCCTGCTCTCGACGCTACAGCACATCAGACCGAAATTGCTATGGAGCAGGTCAGAGAAGCGCCGCGGGCACAACTGAAGCAGGAAGTGGATATGGATTATTTGGATATTCCTGCATTTTTGCGCCGTCAGGCGGATTAATCTGTCGAAAGCCGCGTTCTGTGTGATCCCCTCCTCAGGACGCGGTTAAGTAGGTAGAGGCCGACAGCTGGTTTTGCTACTATGCGCGCCTGTTTGCCCAGAATTTGATACCAGTGATAAAACAGCGCACATTAAATAACACTATTCGTGCTACCGGCGTCGGTTTACATACTGGTGAGAAGGTGTATCTGACCTTGAAGCCAGGGCCAGTAAACACCGGGATTTTGTTCCGGCGCATTGATCTCGAACCCATTGTCGAGATAGAAGCTAAAGCTGTGAACGTGGGAGACACCACCCTGTCAACATCGCTGGTCAATGGTGATGTACGTGTTTCCACCGTGGAACACCTGTTGTCGGCCATGGCTGGTCTGGGCATAGATAACGCAATTATTGATGTTACCTCCGCAGAACTACCTATTATGGACGGTAGCGCGGGGCCTTTTGTATTTCTTATCCAGTCGGCAGGCATTATTGAGCAGGCCGCACCAAAGAAATTTATTCGCATCAAGCGTTCGGTCAAAGTTCAGGAAGATGATAAAACAGCTATGTTTGAGCCCTACGATGGCTTCAAAGTTAGCTTTGCCATTGATTTTGACTACCCGGTATTTCGTAATCGCAGTTTGAAAGCCTCCGTAGATTTCTCCAGTACCTCGTTTGTCAAAGAAGTCAGCCGCGCTCGCACCTTTGGTTTTATGCACGAAATTGAGTACCTGCGTTCCAAGGGCCTGGCTCGTGGTGGCAGTATGGATAATGCGATAGTCGTCGACGAAAACTGTATATTGAATGAAGATGGCTTGCGCTACGAAGATGAATTTGTCAAACACAAAGTGCTTGATGCCATTGGTGATCTCTATTTGCTGGGCTATAGTCTGATTGGTGCCTTTGAAGCCTACAAGTCCGGGCACGCACTTAATAATGCTTTGTTGCGAGAGTTGTTATCTCAGGAAGATGCCTGGGAAATAGTGACCTTTGAAGAAGATGACCTGAATGCACCGATATCCTACGTAAAGCCCTTACTCGCCAGCTAGGTGTGGCTATTAAGTAGGTGTGGATATTAAAGACATGAGATTGAGAATAAGAGAAACGCAAGTCTAACCATGAAAATCATACTCCTTGATGCCTGGCAGGGCAGAACCGTCGCGCTAAACGTGAACAGCTGGGCCAAAGCCCTGCTGTCTCTATGTGTCCTGGGTCTTCCTCTGGGTCTGGGTGCTGTTATCGGTTTAAGTGGTGGGGATAAGAGTGATGGGCTGGTCGCTGAACTTGAGGTGCTTGAAGCTCAATTGAACTCACAAAAAGATTTGCTTGCCGAAGGCCGTACACAGGCGGTCCATCAGCTGGCAGCGTATTCCTCCCGCCTGGCGGAAATGCAGGCGCGGGTGGTTCGACTTGATGCCCTGGGTGAACGTATTACCGATATCGCGGGACTGGATAGTGGTGAATTTGATTTTGCTAAGCCTCCGGCAGTCGGCGGGCCGAGCGAAAATGAGTCTGATTCCGTAGGCCCGCAGGACATCGAATCGTTTTATGCGGAACTGGATGCGCAGTTAGATGATCGTGAGCGTCAGTTAGGTTTGCTTAAAATCATGATGGCTGATCGCGAGTTTAAGCGTGAAAGCACTGTCGCCGGTTTACCGGTGAAAAAGGGCTGGATGTCCTCGGCCTATGGTATGCGCCGCGATCCTTTCCACGGCAAAAAAACCTGGCACAAAGGTATCGACATTGCGGGTAAGGAAGGCACTTCGGTCATTGCGGTCGCGGGTGGAATTGTTACTCGCTCGGAAACTAAATCAGGCTATGGTGAGCTGGTTGAAATCGACCACGGCAATACCCTGGTCGCTCGTTACGCGCATAATAAACAAAACCTGGTCAACGTTGGCGACCTGGTAAAAAAAGGTCAGGTGATTGCGCTTATGGGTAGTACCGGGCGTTCCACCGGCCCTCACGTGCATTTCGAAGTCTATAAAAATGGCCGTCATGTCGACCCCGCTAGCTATATTCGGCGGACTATTCGTTGATAAACTCGTATCGTCGTTGTTGGTATAACGAATCGAGTAGTTTTTTTTACAACGGGTAAATCAGGGTCGAGGACCATCATGGTCGCCAAGGTATTTAAAAAAGTTTTCGGAACAAAAAATGATCGTGAGCTACGTCGCTTGCGGAAAATTGTCAGCGCCGTAAATAATGTAGCAGCAGCTACGGAGGCGCTTAGCGATAGCGAACTACGCCAGCAAACCGACATCTTCCGGGCTCGTTTCGAGTCCGGCTCAAGCCTGGATGAGCTGCTTCCTGAAGCCTTTGCCGCAGTGCGTGAGTCGGCCAGTAGAAGCCTTGGTATTCGACATTTCGATGTCCAGTTGATCGGTGGCCTGGTGCTTCACGAAGGTAAAATTGCCGAGATGCGCACCGGTGAAGGTAAAACCCTGGTGGCTACCTTGGCCGCTTATTTAAATGCTCTGTCCGGTTCCGGTGTGCACATTGTCACCGTCAATGATTATCTGGCGCGACGTGATGCTGAATGGATGGCCCCGGTTTATAATGCACTGGGCATGAGCGTCGGAATTATTCAGTCTTATGCCGGACCCGGCCAGCCAAACTCCTTTGTTATAAAACCTGTTCAGCTAGAGTCTGGTGATCAGCAGGCGGCGAGCACAGAAGTCGCGTCTCGCCAGGAGGCCTATGCGGCGGATATTACCTACGGCACCAATAATGAATTTGGTTTTGATTACCTCCGTGACAACATGGTGCTGCAATTGCAGGACAAGGCTCAACGTGAGTTGGGCTTTGCCATCGTCGATGAAGTTGACTCAATCCTGATCGATGAATCTCGTACCCCTCTGATTATTTCTGGCACTGCCCAGGATAGTTCTGCGCTGTACAAGCGTATCAACGCGGTGGTGCAGCTGTTGACCGTGGGAGAGGTGATCGAGCAGGATGACGCGAAGAACGTTTCCGTGCTCTACGATTCGCCTGAAGTCGATGGTGATTTTGTTATCGATGAAAAAACCCGGCAGGTGGAATTGACCGAGCAGGGTCACGAAAAAATAGAGAAGATTCTGGAGAGCGAAGGTTTATTGGGTGAAGGCGAAAGCCTTTATCAACCAGCTCATCTAGGTCTTTTACACCATATACATAATGCGCTGCGTGCTCATCATTTGTTTCACAAAGATGTTGAGTACATCGTCCAGGAAGCCGAGGTGGTGCTGATCGATGAACACACGGGCCGGACAATGGCTGGGCGCAGGTTGTCAGAGGGTTTGCATCAGGCCATCGAAGCTAAAGAAGGCGTACAAATTCAGAGTGAAAGTCAGACATTAGCTTCCACTACCTTCCAGAATTATTTCCGTATCTACGATAAATTATCGGGCATGACCGGCACTGCTGACACCGAGGCCTTTGAGTTTCAGCAGATTTACGGCTTACAGGTAGTGGTGATTCCCACTAATCAGAATGTCGCCCGTGAAGACTATAACGACCTAATTTTTCTGACCCAGGAAGAAAAATTTGAAGCTGTGATCGAAGATATTCGTTCCTGTATCGAGAAAAATGCACCGGTATTAGTGGGTACCGCCTCGATAGAATCTTCTGAGCTGATGTCAGAGCTATTAACAAAAGCCAAAATTGAACATCAGGTGCTGAATGCTAAATTCCACGAAAAAGAGGCGAAAATTATTGCCGAGGCTGGCCGCCCCGGCGCGGTGACCATCGCCACTAACATGGCCGGTCGTGGTACCGATATTGTGCTCGGTGGTAACTGGGAGGCCCAGGTGAGCGCTCTGGGCCAGGCCAGTCAGGCCCAGATCGACGCGATTAAAGCCGAGTGGGAAGAAAACCATCGACTGGTCATCGAAGCCGGTGGTTTACATATTCTCAGTACCGAGCGCCATGAATCCCGTCGTATCGATAATCAGTTGCGTGGCCGCGCAGGCAGGCAGGGTGATCCAGGGGTGTCGCGATTTTATTTGTCCATGGAAGATAACTTAATGCGCCTGTTCGCTTCCGACCG
>CALLDA010000193.1 GCA_937998635.1 uncultured Pseudomonadales bacterium | reverse complement strand
CACCTGAGAGCGGCCCCGTGGCCGAGTGGCTAAGGTATAAACTGCTGAACGATAAAGAGTGTTTGAAAGCTGAGCCTTTAGGTCGGGTGCTGGTCAGAGAGATGACCCTGTTGCCCATATCGTCTACCCAGGTGAGAAGCGACCTGGTGGCGGGTCGCTCGGTGCGCTACCTGGTGCCGGATCCAGTGCTCGATTATATCCACCAACATCACTTGTATTTAGGCAAGTGATTTAAGAAAGTAATTTAAGAAGGCAAATGAATGAGCCCTGATCTAAACGAAACTATTATCAATGCTCTGGAGAGCGTCAAGGGTCTGGATATCACCAGTCTGGACGTCACCGGCTTGACCGATGTGATGGATACCCTTGTCGTTGTCAGCGGCAGTACCCATCGTCAGGTTAAGGCGCTGGCAAACGCCGTCGCTGAAGATTGTAAAAAAGCCGGCTTTACGCCTCTGGGGGTGGAGGGCGCCGATGTCGGTGAATGGGTGCTGGTCGATATGGGTGATACCGTCGTCCATGTCATGTTGCCTGAAACCCGCGTGTTTTATGACCTGGAAAAACTCTGGTCCATGCGGCCGGGGGATGTGGCTGCTGAGGCGACTGGCGATGCTGAGCTTGATTAGCGACAGCCTGCCCAGCCTTGGCACCGGTCGGGGAAGTAAGCCGCGTTGAAGACACGAATCCTGGCCGTGGGTGGCAAGATGCCAGCATGGGTGAATACGGGATATCAGGAATATGCCAGGCGTCTGCCAGCAGAGCTAAATATTGAACTGGTGGAAATGTCCATGGCCCAGCGTCGTAAAGGCGAAGCGCCGGATCGAGCCATTGAACTGGAAGGCAAAGCCATGCTCAAAGCTTTGAGCCGCGATGACCACGTCGTCGCGCTCGACGTGGAGGGTAAAGCCTGGAGCACCGAGCAATTAGCGAAAAACCTGCGTACCTGGCAGGGCAGCGGTAGCAACATCAGTTTGTTGATCGGCGGCCCGGATGGTCTCGATAAACAGTGTTTGGAGCGAGCCAACCAGCGCTGGTCTTTATCGGCAATGACCCTGCCTCATCCACTGGTGCGGGTGGTCTTGATTGAGCAACTCTATCGAGCCTGGTCGATCAATGCGGGGCACCCTTATCACCGATAGCGTAAGTCGAGATATATCGATGCTCAGGCACGGATAAAGGGCCTGGGAAATATAATAGCTCTGACAATGGAGTCGGTAAGGAACAACTTCGTCGACCTGTTGAGACGATAAGAATATGCGAGAAGATCGAGTCCTCAAAAATACCCATTGGGAAGCACGCTTATATGCGGTGCGGATCAGTGTTGCGGTATTGGTTTTACTGATCATGATGGGTGCCCTGGTCTGGCGTTATTACGATTTGCAGATCAGCCGTCATGACGAATTCACCACGCTGGCCGAGAATAACCGTATTCATGTTCGTGCCGTCGCCCCAGCGCGAGGCCTGATTTTTGACCGCAACGGTGTCTTGCTCGCCGATAACCGACCAGGATTTACCTTATCTGTAGTCATTGAAAGAAGTGCAGGTATCGACCAGTTGTTAGCGACCATTGATCAACTCATCGATCTTGATGACGACGAAGTAGAGCGCTTCAAAAAGTTTGCGCAACAGCGTCGACCCTACGAGTCCGTGCCCCTGCGTTACAAGCTGAGCGAGCAGGAACAAAGCATTCTTGCCGTTAATCAACACCGTCTTGATGGCATTGAAGTGTCCGCCCGGCTGGTTAGAGACTACCCCCTGGGGAGCTTGTTAAGTCATGTGGTTGGCTATACCGGTCGAATCAATCAACAGGAATTAACGCAGTTTGATCCGACTCAGTACCGGGGTGTGCATACCACCGGCAAAACCGGCCTTGAAAAATATTACGAAAAAACCCTGTTAGGAGAAGTCGGTTACGAGCGTGTCGAAACCAATGCCCGTGGTCGGGTGATGCGGGTTCTGGAGAGAATTGATCCGGTGCCGGGCAAAACCTTGCGTTTGTTTCTTGATAGTCGCCTACAGGAAATTGCCGTACGGGCATTGGGCGCTGAGCGCGGTGCAGTGGTGGCCATAGAAACTGGCACCGGGGGCGTTTTGGCGCTGGCCAGTACGCCGTCTTTCGATCCTAATTTATTTGTGACCGGCATCTCCCACGCCGACTATGGCGCGCTGAGGGATTCTCCAGATCGCCCGCTATTTGATAGAGCGCTGCGCGGGCAGTATCCGCCAGGCTCAACCGTGAAGCCATTTTTCGGCCTCGCAGCACTGGACAGCAAGGTGATTACTTCCGGGTATGACATATACGATCCGGGCTTTTATCAGCTCGATAACGACAAGCGTAAATACCGCGACTGGAAGCGAGGTGGCCACGGGACGCGTATCGATATCTATAAGGCCATCGAACAATCCTGCGATACATTTTTTTACGATATCGGTTACAAAACCGGTATAGACGATTTGCATCGCTATGGCACCATGTTTGGTTTTGGTCTTGCTTCGGGGGTTGATCTGCCCGGTGAAGCGAGAGGCATCATGCCCTCGCGTGACTGGAAGCAGGGTGACAGAGGGGTGGTCTGGTATCCGGGCGATACGGTTAATGTCAGCATCGGTCAGGGTTTTATGCTGGCGACACCCATGCAATTGGCAGCGGCGACCAGTCACCTTGCTAATCGAGGTGTGGTAAGAACCCCGAGATTGGTGATGAGTGATGTTGAAGAAGAAATTGTTAGCAATACTGAACTGACTGATGCAAGTGGGTCAGATACGGAAATACTGACCATTAACCCAGTCCACTGGGATACCATCAGCGACGCCATGGTCGCCGTAGTCCATAATATTAGAGGCACGGCGAGTCGAGCTGTGACAGGACTGGATTACAAAATGGCCGGCAAAACCGGTACCGCACAGGTGGTCGGGATTAAACAGAACGAAAGGTACGATGCCAGTAAATTGGCTAAATTACAGTTGGATCACGCTCTGTTTATCGCCTTTGCTCCGGCTGATAATCCGCGTATCGCTGTGGCCGTTATTGTTGAAAACGGAGAGCATGGCAGCTCTACCGCAGCACCGGTTGCCCGCGAAGTGATCGATGCGTTTTTGGCCTTTTATCCGCTTGTTGACCCAGGCCCTGAAACAGATATTGATTCGCTATCCGACTCGCCACCAGAGCGAGCTACTCATAGAGAATCGGAAGCAGAGCACCGTGGCTGAATTTGATCGCCAGCTAAAAGATCACGGCTCGACTATCTACGGGCGCAGTCGAACCTCGTTTGGCCCACGTATCGATTACACCCTGTTGTTGTTGTTGGTCGCACTGATGGCGACTGGCGTAATGATTTTATACAGCGCGAGCGGCCAGCAATTCACCTACGTAAAACGGCAGCTCATTTTTATGGCAGCGGGTCTGGTTGCCATGTTGGTGGTGGGGCAGATGCCAACAAGGTTTCTGGAGCGATGGGCTTTTGTGCTCTATGGTGGTGGCCTGGTTTTGTTGGTGAGCGTGGTATTTGTTGGAGTGGGAGCAAAAGGCGCGCAACGCTGGCTCGATCTTGGCGGCTTTCGTTTTCAACCTTCGGAATTGATGAAGATTGCCGTGCCACTGATGCTGGCGAGCTATCTGGGCAGGCGTGTATTGCCGCCCCGGTTTATTGTGGTGATGGTGGCCCTGACTATGATTATCGTCCCTGCGGTGTTAGTTGGGGTACAGCCAGATTTGGGTACCGCACTGTTGATATTCGCTGCAGGTAGTTTTGTTCTGTTTTTGGCGGGCTTGCGCAAACGTTACATGTTTGGAGCATTAATCGTGGCCCTAACTGCGGCACCCTTGTTCTGGTTTTATTTACTGCGTGATTATCAGAAATTGCGCATTATGACTTTACTTGATCCCCAATCTGACAAACTTGGCGCGGGCTGGAATATTATTCAGTCAACGACTGCTATTGGTGCCGGTGGTTTCTCAGGTAAGGGATGGTTCCAGGGTACACAATCTCAGTTGGATTTTTTGCCGGAGAGCCACACCGATTTTATTATTGCTGTGTTATCCGAAGAACATGGTTTTTTGGGGGTAATGTTACTAATGCTCCTGTATCTGGCGCTTATCGTCAGGGGTGTTTTTATCAGCCTGCGCGCCCAGACCATGTTTGGGCGCTTGCTAGCCGGTAGTATTACGCTGACATTTTTCGTCTATATCTTTGTGAATTTGGGGATGGTCTCGGGCATGCTCCCCATCGTGGGGGTGCCGCTGCCAATGGTCAGTTATGGTGGTACCGCAATTGTGACCTTGTTGCTGGGCTTTGGTATGCTTATGGCTATCAGCACGGAAGAAAAAAGGATGGGGCAGTAGGCGTGAAAATGAAGTGGCAGTACGTGGTAGCGGCACTTTCTATGATCTCAACTTTGGGACATACCGAAGAGTCGCGCAAATACGGTGACAATGTCCAGGCTCAAGAATTTATTGCGACCATGGTGAAAGATCACGATCTCGATCTGCTTGATATGCAATTGCTTTTTGCTGAGGCCACCTATAAACAATCAATTGTTGATGCCATGAACCGACCTGCAGAAAGGGTTAAGGAATGGAAAGACTACCGTAAGATCTTCGTTACCGAAAAACGCCTGCGCCAGGGTGTTGAGTTTTGGCAGGAGCACCGTTCAACGCTAGAGAAAGCTCAGACTGATTACGGTGTGCCGGTAGAGATTATCGTTGCTATCCTCGGTGTTGAAACCTATTACGGTCGTATGACCGGT
>CALLDA010000192.1 GCA_937998635.1 uncultured Pseudomonadales bacterium | reverse complement strand
GTGGCCACCAGCGCGCTGCCTTTGACGTAGCTCCACATGCCATTTAAGTAGGGTGTTTCTTTATGGGGATCTTTGGTATTCAAAATAAGCGCCCACTTGCCAAATATTTTCTCCACCATCCAGCTTTGGACAATGCGTTTTTGGCCCCGGTTGATCATCGCCGGGTCCGCGCCTGCGCTGTTGGCACCTTGTCGGGCAGCTTTTGAAGCGGCAGCGTAGTTGCCCTGCAAACTATTGGCGAAGCGGACAAAGTCAAGGGCGTGGGGTCTGTGGATTTTATGGGAAAGTGGATAGGTACCAATGAGGGGGAAGTTGGTGTCGCCCCAGATTTCGGCAAACTGCTGGTCGACTATTTGCGAGCGCACATTGGTCCGTGCCGCCTTCTCATACTCACCCACTCGCAGGTAAATATGACCCGGCATGTGCACCATGTGTCCCGCAATGGGTGCTATAGCTTCAAGCTTTTGCGCGGAGGGGAGCGCGAGTTCAGGCTGGGTCGAGCCTTCCATCAAATGGATATATAAATGATTGGCACCGGGGTGGTCATGCTCTGAGGCCATCGCTTTTTCAAAGGCGGCTTTGGCTGTAGAGGTTCCAGGCTTTGCGGAGCCGTCCGGTTCCCAGTAGTCCCAGCGCGTCGTGTTCATGTAGGCTTCGCCGAACAGGGTGGCGATGTCGGCGTCTTCTGGATATTTATTGTGGAGTTCACCCATGGCCCTGAGAAAGGCGAAATCGCGCTCGGAGGCATCGGGGTTTGCGTCTTTGTTGTAGAAAATAAATAAAGTGTTAATGAGGTCTCGCTCTCGGGGTGTTCCGTTATTGGCCAGTTCCCGAGCTTTGAGGATAGCGGCAAGGCCAGCACCCTGTGGGTCATCAGGCATCTGCCTGTAGCGGCTATTGGGGTTTGGTCCTGCGGCATGAGCAATACCAAAATACGGCATGGGGCTTTTTGGATCGAGGCGGGCAGCTTGCTGATAAGAGGCGATAGATTCCGGAAAATAGAAACTCCAGGCCAGTCGTAAGCCCTGATCAAAAAATGCCTGAGCCTGTTTTGAGTCCGTAGAAATCGGGCGGCTATAGGTGCCGGTACCGGGTACTAGCACGGCCAGGGCAGGCTCTTCGGCTGTCGCTATATTCACAGTGGCTAGCGTTGATGCAATGATCAGTGATAACAGTGTATAAAATCGCGTATTTGTCATTATTTTTATCAATATCCGAAACCAGTTTGCGATCGATTATGGCAGAATTTTATGAGGCATCATAAGGTATTTGGATCAGGTTGAATCTGACCCGCACGGGGCTTTTATTTTGATCGAAAACAGCTTAGTCAAAGGACAGGGCGGAAACCAGAATTCGAAATAGCAGGCTGAGTGTACAGAGTATCCTACAAAGCTAAGCCCCAGTGGTGAATGAGATTCGAGACGCCTTAGGTGATTACTGAGCTGACCATGAATGGCTGTTGATAATTTAGTTGAGAGAGTATTTATATTTACCCTAATTATTCAGCTATAGTTGAGCAAAGGCCATTTAATCAAGCGTCCTTTAAGCAACACCTAAGCAACACCGTTACGCAACAATAAAAGACCTACTACAAGAGGATTACCCATGTTTTCACAAATAAAATTGCGACTACTTTTCGTGTCTACTGTCTTTAGCTTACTGCCCTTGTACAGCCAGGCAGAGCTGATAAATAAGCAGGTGCTCGGTTTGAGCGGGGCAAAGAAAATTGCGGCGGCTGCCGAATTAGAGGCGGTGCGCAATAAATGGAATGTGGTTATCGTGGTCGTTGATGACGGCGGACATCTGGTTTATATGCAGCGCCTTGACGGTGCGCCAACGGGCAGTATCGGTGTTGCCATTGGCAAGGCTCGCACTGCCGCGGCTTTCAAACGACCGACCCAGGTATTTGATGAGCTGGCCAAAACACGACCTTCAATTACATCGATTCCGGGCATCGTGCCCCTCGAAGGCGGCGTTCCTGTCATGGTCGATGGACAGCTTGTTGGCGCTGTAGGCGTAAGTGGTGCAAGTTCTCAGGAGGATGTGCAAGTTGCAGAAGCGGGCATATCTGCTCTGGGATTTTAGACTAGTCGTCGGGTTGAACTTGCCCCAGTTTAACCAGAAACCCTCTTTTGCTTAAATCCATTGCGTATCGGTTAAAGTCCACTGCGTAAATTGTAAAGACAAAAAGGTCAACATTATGGATCAGGAAATCAGGGTATTTAAGTTGCAATTGTCCACTGATCAGATGCTGGCCCGAGCACGAGAAATGACGGGTATCGATATCATCGACGAATCGGCTTGATACACTATTCCTCTTATTTTTTACGCGCTCCCGGACGCGCTCACAAAGGTCTTTTATGGACAATACAACCGTTCCGAGGCTTAGCGATGCTGCAGTTTCGGCTTTATTGATGGAGGAAGTCATTGCCCACTTCGGCAGTGGCAGGGTGGAAGCCGTCGAGAAACTTTCCGGTGGTGCTTCGAGGGAAACCTGGTCCTTCGACTGGCTCGATGATGCGGGCAATGTCACTGGCCTGATCTTGCGCCGAGATCCGGGCGATACCGGCAGTTCGGGAGAGGAGGGCTGGCGGGGCGGCAAGACCACCTACTCGCTGGATCGTAGCACCGAGGCGAAATTGCAGAGAGTGGTTTACGAGGCTGGGGGACTGGTGGCGAGGGTTCACTTTGCGTTGCCGGAAGATCATAGACTAGGCGGCTGTTACATCATGGATCGCATCGAAGGGGAAACACTAGCGCCGCGCATTTTGCGTGATGAAAGCTTTACCGATGCCCGCAAGACCATGGCTTATCAATGCGGCGAAATCCTCGCTAAATTTCACGGGATCAATCCCGCCACGCTGCCTGGCGCTATGGTGCAGGTGTCGGCGCGACGGTTAATCGCACAACAACGGGAGATGATGGACGGTATCAGTGATTACTATCACCATGAAACGGCACTTGGCCGTCCCGAATATCACCCTGCTTTTGAGCTGACCTTGCGCTGGCTGGAACAGCATTGCCCAAAAGACGCGACCGCTGGCTTAGTGCACGGTGATTTTCGTAATGGCAATTTTGTGGTGGGGCCGGAGGGTATTCGCGCTGTACTCGACTGGGAGATAGCCCATATCGGCGATGGCATGGAAGACCTGGGTTGGGTTTGTGTGCGTGCCTGGCGTTTTGGTCAGCACCAGAATCCGGTTGGTGGCTTTGGTCAGTGGGAAGATTTGTTCGCTGGCTATGAAGATGCTGGGGGCCGCAAGGTCGATCCAAACGTAGTGCACTTTTGGGAGGTGCTGGGTTCATTGAAGTGGGGTATAGGTTGCATGTTTCAGGCCTACAAACCTATATCCGGACTGGTAGATTCCTTCGAGCATCTGGCGATAGGCCGTCGTGCCTGTGAAAACGAAATTGATCTTCTTACGTTGATTGATGAAAGCAGATCGTTGAAAGTCCTTCCTAGCGTAATAGGGGATGCGACTGGATAGAGTCGCTGCTGAGGGGCTACTTGTTGGAGTCAAAATTGTTTTATGGACAGTCGAATCAGGCAAGTTATTGGCAGAGCCTGGTTCAATAAGTTTGACTCAGTAAGGTCGACCTAGCTTGGATCTGCTCAGGGTTTATTTGAAGAGTCCTTTTTCATTTTTTCTTTTAAATCGGCAAAAGGGCTGAAGGTAGCTGCTGCCACTTCCGATTGTTCTGTACTGCCATAGCGAACAAAATCGACAAACTTCGTGTGTTCTTCATCGTGACAATAAACGCAGAGTAATTCCCAGTTACTGCCGTCGGAAGGATTATTGTCGTGATTATGATCGCGGTGGTGGACGGTTAATTCTCGCAGGTTAGTGCGGGTGAATTCGCGGCTACAGCGACCACAAATCCAGGGATAGAGCTTTAATGATTTTTCTCGGTAGCCACTTTCCCGTTGCGCGATATAGCTACGCTGTTCGGCGAGCAGGCGATCCATTTTTTCTGTGCTGGCTGATTTTTTATCGCTCATGATATTGGCTGCTGTGTTTCATTTTTTAGTTCGGTTTGGCCGGTCTTAAAATCGGATAAATTTCGGTTCAGCGAGGGCTTTTAAATCGTCGGGCATAGGCACGGCTTTACGGGCTTCAAAATCAAATAATGTGCCGGTGGTTTCGACGGTAGCGATGGTCTGCCCGGTTCCCGCGTTCATAAACCAGTGGAAGAAATTTTGGGTTTTTCCGCGCATGCCTCTTAAACCGCTTTTGGTCATCAGGGTATCTCCAGCTCTAAATGAGTCGTGGAATTCGATATTGTATTCCAGTGCCGCGCTACCGAGGCCGTGTTCGTTTCGGTAGGCAGGGGTGAGGCCGTAATGCCGCTGAAGGTGGGTGACTGCATCGGAACAACGAGACATGAAAAAGCGAGGGTGGAGATAACCCCGGGCATCACATTCCCAGGGTTCAATGGTGCCCCGCGCAGTGTCAAAGAGACCGTATTGCTCGGCGGTGGCCAAATCTCGCTGAGGCGGTTGGGGAAGGCTTTGTTTGGGGCGTAAGTCTTTGGGTGGGTCAATAGTAAGGGCTTTTGCTGCTATGTGGGCGCTATCGGGAAGGGTGACAGCCTTGCCTGTATTGACATCAATCAGTTCCAGGTCGATCACAAAGCGGGCGGCAATCGCGCTGCTGTCGAGATTCCGTGCCTCGCTAAAAGAGGTCAGGGTGGTTTTGCCCATGGAGAAAATGCCGGTATAAACAGTGTAGCTTTCACCATTGCGCATTTCGCGCATATACAAAACCCGTTCAGCCCGATGCACAAGGGCGAGGCTTGGATTGTCCGATAAGCCTAGAAGCACTTGTAGTTGACCTACGGTTTCCGCAGAGCGAGCCAGGTAATGCTGAACATTCATATGTTCCATGACATCACATTCCCAGGCTTTGACATTCGCTCTGACGGTCGGTGTCATCGCGCCCATTCGTTCTCCTATTTATTCGAATTATTTCGGTTTGTTTCGTTCACGCTGGTTTGCAAACAATATTGATTGTTAGTCTGTTGACCTGTCTACCGGGTGAATAATGGATGGACGCTGCGGTTCCGGCATCTACTACTCGTTTAAACTTTTTGCGCTGTTCAATGCTGGGATCAAAAGAAACCCGGCAGCTGGCCTGGCGCTGGTCCAAGTTATTGAGCACCAGGATGACGGTGGAGCCGACCTCAATGGTGCTGGCGCGATCAATGATTTTTAGGCCGTTAAGTTGACGCTTTATATCGATAGGGAAAGTCGCGGCGGACAGGTTCTGACAAGCGAAGGCCAGGACGATAATAAGTAGAACTCTTACGTGAGTTCGTGGATTAAAATTTAACAATGGTTGATCCTCGGTTTATAAACGCCGGTTACTTAAAGTTGCGGGCTAGTGGTGATATTTTCTGCCTTGATGACCTTGCTGTCTCTGATGCCCCTATTTTCCCTGATAAACGGGGTCTCTTTTTTCAGCAAAGGCCAGTGGGCCTTCAGCGGCATCGTCGGTTTTAAATACTCGCTCGGCAATGATAGCTTCCGTAGAAAAGGCTTCCCCCCAGCCCATATTGTAGGTTAGCAAGGCGGCTTCTTTAGCCGCTTGCACAGCGAGGGGGCCATTGCTGCAGATGATCTCTGCATATTTTTCACATTCTGCCATGACCTGGTCTGCAGGTACGACTTTGTTAATCAGGCCAAACTGTACGGCTTCTTCGGCACTGATCATGCGACCGGTGAGCAGGATATCCATGGCGTGACAATAGGGTATCTGCCGAGGCAGGCGGACGTGAGAGCCGCCGCCAGGAATAATGCCCCAGTGCACCTCGGGCAGGCCAAATTTTGCGTGAGGGGCGGCGATACGAATATCGGTGCCCTGGATGATTTCGGTGCCGCCAGCCAGGCAAAAACCGTTGATGGCGGAAATAATAGGTTTGTAGATGCCCGAGAAAAATCGCCGGGTGGGGTCAGACATAAAGCGCGCGCCTTGATCGGCCTGTTCTTTGAATTTGGTGATGGTGAGCTTGAGGTCAGCACCCGCTGAAAATGATTGTTCTCCGGTACCGGTCAGAATAAGCACCAGCAATTCATCATCATTCTTGAAGTCTTCGCCGATAAGGTCAATTTCATCCATCATCTTAGGGGTAATGGAGTTCATTTCGGTGGGTCGATTGAAGGTCATATAGGCGATCTTGCCTTTTTTCTCGTATAAAAGGTCGTCGTCTAATCCGGCTATGCTCAAGGTGCTTCTCCAATGTTTTAAGGGATCGTGCTATTGAAAGGTATATTGTACAAAAGCTGGCGGGACGATACAGCGAGTTGCCCCAGGGAATCAAACGCAGAGGAGTCAAACCCTGCGATGATTGCTTTCGATTCTGAGGAGCTAGCCAGGCAGGTTTAACACTCACTGACCAAACAACGGTATCCTAGCCTGAAGGACTAACCATGAATAAATAATCATCAATGTATATTAACTGGAGGAAGGAGTATGAAAGATAGAGTTGTAATGATTACCGGGGCTGGCTCGGGCATTGGGCGCGAATCGGCCCTGCTGTTTGGGGCGGAAGGTGCCAAAGTGGTGGTGTCGGATATTAACGTCGAGGCAGGTGAGGAAACGGTTGAGCTGGTCAAACAGGCTGGTGGCGAGGCGGCTTTTATACAGTGTGATGTGTCAAAAGGCCCACAGGTTGAAGCGTTGGTGCAGGGTACGGTTGATACCTACGGTCGCCTGGATGCGGCGTTCAACAATGCTGGTGTAGAAGGTGATACTCAGGCCACGACGATCACGTGTACCGAGGAGAATTTCGATCTGAATATTGCCGTCAATTTGAAAGGCGTGTGGTGGTGTATGAAATACGAAATTGAACAATTCCTGCGCCAGGAATCCCCCGGTGCGATCGTCAATACCTCATCGTTGGCGGGCTTGAAGGGCGTGCCCAGGGGTAATGCCTATGTGGCGGCAAAACATGGCGTAATTGGCATGACTAAATCGGCCTCTCTGGAATTTGCCCGAAAGGATGTTCGCGTCAATGCGGTTTGTCCAGGGGCAATTGAAACTCCCATGCTTAACCGTATCGTCCGAGGCTCGGAAAAAGGCTATGAAACTATGCGTAAAATGGAGCCCGTCGGTCGACTGGGTAAGCCCAGTGAAATTGCCGAGGCGGTGGTGTGGTTGTGTTCAGACAAGGCTTCATTTGTGACGGGTCTGGCGATGTCGGTCGATGGCGGCAGTTACGCACGTTGAGCCAACTGGGTAAGCATGAAGGTCAGAATAAACGATAATCGCGTAGTTCAGACCTTCAGCAACACAAATTTTAGCTACAGATGAGGAGATAGAAATGTCAGGAATAGTTCAGGATAAAGTGGTGCTGGTCACCGGCGCTGCTGGCGGTATTGGTCGTGCGGCCGCAGAAATTTTTGCGCGGGAAGGTGCCAAAGTCGTGGTCTCAGATTTGCAGGAAGACAACGGCCAGGAAACGGTGGAACTAATCAAAAAAGCCGGTGGTGATGCCACTTTTATCCGTTGCGATGTTTCAAAAGCTGCCGATGTGGAAAACCTGGTTAAGCAAACCGTCGCGACTTACGGGCGGCTGGATTGTGCATACAATAATGCTGGAGTTGAAGGTGAGTGGACCCGCATTCACGAATGCACAGAGGACAACTTCGACTTTAATTACAACATTAATCTCAAGGGCGTGTTCTTGTGTATCAAATATCAGGTCACGCAATTCCTTGCCCAAAAAAGCCCAGGTGCCATCGTTAGCACCGCGTCCATTGCCGGTTTAGTGGGTTCAAAAAATGCAGGGGCCTATGTAGCGGCGAAACACGGGGTGGTCGGATTAACAAAAACGGCTGCGTTGGAGTATGCCACCAAAGGCATTCGCGTTAATGCGGTGTGCCCAGGGGTTATTCGCACACCGATGCTGGAAAGGATGTTTGAGGGGAAACCCCAAATGGAGGCAGCAATGATGGGCTTTGAGCCAATTGGTCGCTTTGGCGTGCCCACCGAAATCGGCGAGGCCGCGGTGTGGTTGTGCTCTGACAATGCTTCTTTTGTGACTGGGCACGCCATGGTGGTCGATGGCGGTGCTATTGCTTGCTAGGATGTTTGTGAGTCCCGCTGACATCAATAAATGGTGTTTTGGCGGGGCTTGTAAGGCAATTCCACCGCTTCGGCGAAGTCTGTTCTCAGGTGCTAGTTTCACCGGGCCAGACGGGTAAGCAGGTGGCTCTTAACGCTTGTCGAGCAGGATTTGCGCTTGAGCCTGGTTTATTCGTTTAGGACTTTATGGTAGTTTGTCATCGATCTAATCATTCCTTGATTCCATAAATAAGATATTACAAACAGGATACTACGGAGAGTGACATGACTCGTATCGGCAAATTACTTCCAGTTGCTGGCCTCGCGGCCGCATTGGTTGTTTCTAGCTCAGCGTTTTCGACGTCTGATAACAGCAAGCAATCCAAGTTTGAACCGGCGCGGAATGCTCAGGGCCACCCCAACATGCAGGGCACCTGGGATTTCCGTACCTTGACCCCCCTTGAACGCCCCACTGCGATGGCAGACAAAGCGACATTTGATTCGGCGGAAGAAGAGGAGGCTTATCGGACGAGAGCGATAGCGCTTAATGATGTTGATGTGCAAAGGGACTCTATGGGTGATCTCGACGTTGAAGGAGCTTATAACGCCTGGTGGATGGATTACGGCACGGAATTGAACGAGGATAGACGAACCTCGCTGATAGTTGATCCACCCAATGGCCGTTTACCCGCTCTTACCCCTGCAGCATTAGCGAGTTTAAAAACCAACCTTATACGTAAGCAGTACCCAGTTCGTGACATCCTGTCTCTGCAAATGGACAATCTTACGTTTCGACCTGAAGGGCCAGAAGCAGTAGGACTTTCCGAGCGTTGCCTGTTGAGCTTTAATGCTGGGCCGCCCCTAATGCCAAATGCCTACAACAACAAT
>CALLDA010000191.1 GCA_937998635.1 uncultured Pseudomonadales bacterium | reverse complement strand
CCTTTTCAAATTCCCGGATAGGCATGGGCTTCACCTAATTTATCAAACGTCATTTCTTATCATATATTAATTCAGTTTAGTTCAAATTTATTCAGGCTGATTCCGGATAACGCCAGGGTGTTTCCGGCTGCTCTGCTGTCTCATCAAGCGTCCAGAGCGGAATGGAAACACCATCACCAGCATCCCTAAAGACGATACGCAAGCGGCTACCAATACCGACCTGCTCCACCAGTTCCGATGGTGCGAGCTCGCCTTCCGGCGTCGCCAGATTACCGGTGATGCGCAGGGCTTCATGCTCTGTGGGCTGGCCGTTCTGGACATCGAGATCGACCAGTACCAGCATATAAGGTGCGTGCTCCCGAAACGCAGGCTGTATCGCCTGGTGAACTTCGCCATAGGAATGCAACGTGCCTTTGCCTTCTACTGCCGCCCAGCTGGCATCCGGACTGGCACACCAGGGACAGGCTGTGGTGGGTGGGTAGCGCAGTAGCTCGCAGTGATCACACTTTTGCAAATGCAGTTGATGATTGGCGCAATGGCCGAAAAATTCCTGATTTTCCTTATCCACATTGTTAATGCGTATGTTCATTCCGAGATATTCGCCTTCAACGGCCATGATGATTCCCCTGGTGGTGTCTGTTGTAATGCTCTTTTTTCAGCCCTAATGTTTTGCCCTTAGCCCTTAGCCCTTAGCCATAACCATCGCCGAACCGGTCTGTGGCCCGGCCCAACCCAGGTTGGCAGTTAACTCTGGATCCTTTACCTGACGACAGCCACCTTCGCTATAGTCATAGGTATGCTGACGGCGACCATCTGCGCCGAAAGGGCAGGAATCATCGATTTCGCCCCGTAACTGACGAACATTTTCGATGACCATATTCAAACCGTGGGTATAGCCCTCGCAAAGATGACCGCCGCTGGTGTTGTTGGGACGTTTGCCGCCCAGGCGCATGGTGCCGTTACTGACGTAATCACCGCCCTCACCTTTTTTGCAAAAACCATAGTCTTCCAGTTGCAACATGGTGGTGAAGGTAAAGGCATCGTAGGAGCCGGTCACATCGATATCTTCCGGCCCGACACCGGCATTGGGCCACAGAATGTCTTTGCCGTAGTAGCCCGCCGTGGTGGAAATAGGCCCGTGCTGATAATGCATATCGGTGCGCGGCTTACTGCAACGGCCCACGACTGACTGAATCACTGCAGGGCGGTGACGACAATCTCGAGCACGGTCGGCACTGGTGACGATAATGCAATTGCCGTTATCGGTCTCCACGCAACAATCGAGCAAATGCAGGGGCTTGACGATCATCCGGCTGTTCAAAACATCATCCACGGTGACCCGCTTTTTGTAGTAAGCCTTCGGGTTATTCGAGGCGTGTTCGCTGTGAATGACCTTAACCATAGCGATCTGTTCGGGTGTGGTGCCGTAATCATACATATGCCGCATAAAAGATTGGCTGAACATCTGCCCGGCACTCATCAGGCCATAGGCTCGGCCAAACAAACCGCCGCTACTCAGTGGCGCTCGACCACCGGCACCCCCAGTACCGCCAATACGAACCTGGGAATAACCGTTCATGGCGCGAAAGATCGCCACGGTTTTACACATCCCGGCTTCGATCACACCGATGGCGATACCGATCAAGGCTTCGGTGGATGAACCGCCGCCATAGACATCCATATAAAAGTTGGGTCGGATGCCCAGGTCGCCAGCGATCACTGTCGACGGCGTAGAATCGTTATTGGAGTAGGACAACATGCCGTCGACATCGCCCGGTTTAAGCCCCGCATCCTCAATCGCGGCACGGACGGCGCGCGTTCCCAGGGTGCGTGTGGTGCAGCCCGAACCGCGCATAAATTCCGTTTCGCCAACGCCTGCAATAGCGTATTTACCCCGCAGATGCTTACCTGTCGTTCCGTCTATATCGTCTGCCATGAACCACGCTCCCCATGAACTTATCGTTTTTAGGCTTTGATCAAGATAGGTTTTAAGCTTTTATCAATAGAGTGTAGCGGCTCGCTAAAGCCGCAGCCATAGCCATGCGCCACTAATTATTGGAAAACTTTGCGTCTTTTCTGCGAGTCATGCGTCTTAACTATTGAAGTCCTAAAATCCTTAAACCAATCGGCAGGAGACAAGACCATGCGCTTACAATTAGCACTCAATGTAAATAATCTTAACGAAGCCATTTCCTTCTATTCAAAACTGTTCGGTGCAGAGCCTCACAAAATACGTCAAGGCTATGCCAATTTCAGTATCGAATCGCCACCCCTAAAGCTCGTCCTGTTTGAAAATCCTGAAGCGCCAGAACGGCTCAATCACCTGGGTGTTGAAGTGTTTAACACTGAACAAGTCACAGTTGCGAAAAATCGACTATCGGAAGCCGGTATTCTCGACGAAGTTCAGCTAAACGAGACCTGCTGTCATGCCACTCAGGATAAAGTCTGGTCGCGGGAACCCCAGGGATTGCGCTGGGAGTGGTACCTTATTACCGATGACACGATTACCGATGACACGCCTCACAAGACGGCGGAGACAAGGCGGTGTTGTAGCTCTGCAAACAGCACAGAATAAGGATATCAACTATGCTTCATCCAAATGACTATTTCAGACACTATTTCAGATAAGGACTGGTCGGGTTTCGAGCAAAAGCTCCGAAGCTACGTAGCCCGCCGGGTCGAGGCAGGCCACGTGGATGACCTGGTCGGCGAAATATTACTACGTCTGGTTCGCCATGAATCCGACTGGCAAGCTGCGAAAAGCCCTGTGGCCTGGATGTATCGCGTTGCCACTAACGTAGTCACCGACCATTACCGTCGCCACGCAGTCGAGCATCGCATTGTGGAAAATCGCGATCTATCAGAGCTCGACGGGCTCTTTGATGATGCGCTTAGCTCCGCCCCACAGGAGGAGTTAGCGCGCTGCCTTATCCCACTCATGAAAGATTTACCGGCAAAATATGGTGAGGCCTTACAACTGGTCGATATAGAAGGCCTGCCGCAGGCCCAGGCCGCCAATGAGCTTGATCTGACCTTGTCTGGGATGAAATCCCGTGTGCAGCGCGGCCGCCTCAAGCTTAAACAACGATTAGTAAATTGTTGCGCGATTGAGCTTAACAGAAGGGGTAACGTCGTCGATTATGATAATAACTCCGAATGTTGTTGATCTGCTTTTCTATTCCATCAATTATTATTAATATATGTAGACATTCCAGAAAGTACCGTTTATTGTTTGTGCACATCACCTGGCACACGAAAATCAATGCGAGCTAGTATTGCTCAATAATAGCTAGTATCGCTCAATAATATAGTGGTATTAGAAGCAACTACGGTGATCCCACAGAGTCCCCACTAAGGAGGCCGCATGACCCAACGTAGCAAAAACCCCATCAGGAATATTAGAACTTCCAGGCGCCATGTGAGGCCTGGCATGGTGCTTATAGCCACCTTATTTGCGTTGCCTCAGATTAGCCTGGCCGGAGCAGATGACAGCCCTGCAGTGGACTGGGGTCGAGATCTCTATTTCAGCTTCTGTGTTTCCTGTCATGGCTGGACCGGTAAAGGTGATGGCCCTGCGGGACTGGCTCTTAAAACACCCCCTGCTGACCTGACCCAGTTAAGTGCCCGT
>CALLDA010000190.1 GCA_937998635.1 uncultured Pseudomonadales bacterium | reverse complement strand
CGCGACTATCGACCACCACAAAGGGCTCGCCGCTCGCTGCCAGAAAGCACGCCACGGACAGGCCGGTCTCACCCAGACCCACCACGACGCTTAGCTTGTCGCTCGCGATTAAATTTGCCACAGCCTGCTCTTGCATCTATTTACGTCGTACCTGTTTGTCTCGTACGTATTTACGTCGTTCTTACTTATGTCATACCCTGTTATTTCAGGCGCTTTCATCACCCAGCTCTATTGCCATTACCTGAGCTTTAACGTCGCCAATCCAAACAAAACCAGCATCACGGTGATAATCCAGAAGCGCACAATCACCCTTGGCTCCGGCCAGCCCTTCAATTCAAAATGATGGTGAATGGGGGCCATGCGAAAAATACGCTTACCCGTGAGTTTGAAAGACGCCACTTGCAAAATCACCGAAACAGTTTCGAGAACAAAAATCCCACCCATGATGAACAGCACGATTTCGTGACGGACAATCACCGCGACGACGCCAAGCGCAGCACCAAGGGCCAGGGAACCGACATCACCCATAAAGATTTGCGCGGGATAGGTGTTAAACCACAGGAAGCCAAGACCAGCACCACCAAGGGCCGTACAAAATATAACCAGCTCGCCTGCACCTCGGATGTAGGGAATATGTAGATAGTTAGCAAATTCGATATTGCCTGCCAGATAGGCGATCACGCCCAGTGCGCCACCCACCAAAACCGTCGGCATAATGGCTAGACCATCGAGACCATCGGTGAGATTCACAGCATTGCTCGAACCGACAATGACCAGATAAGTCAGAACCACATAAAAAATACCCATATCCCAGGCGACGCTTTTAAAGAAGGGTACGATCAACTGTGTTTCCGCCGCCGAAGTTGCGCTGATAAACAAAAATACCGCCGCACTCAAACCGATCAGCGACTGCCAGAAATATTTCGAGCGCGCGGATAAACCCTGGGAGTGCTTTTCGACCACTTTGCGATAATCATCCACCCAGCCCACGGCACCAAACAAAAACGTCACCGCCAGAACCACCCACACATAGCGATTACTTAAATCCGCCCACAGTAAGGTGCTGGTAAAAATTGATAACAGAATCAGCGCGCCACCCATGGTTGGGGTACCGGCTTTAATTAAATGGCTTTGCGGACCGTCATCGCGCACCGCCTGACCAATCTGCATATCATTAAGACGTCTGATCACCATTGGTCCCAATAACAAAGAGATACCCAGCGATGTGAGAATCCCCAAAATCGCCCGCAAAGTCAGATATTTGAAGACCGCCAGGGTGCTCATGTACTGGGATAAATAGTCGGCTAACCAATAAAGCATCAGGCACTTCCCTCAGTGGTAACAATCTGTTCAACCAACTCATTCATGCCCGCACTACGGGAACCCTTGACCAGCACTGTGACATCGCCGCGCAATTCAGGGAGCAAGGACTCGACAAGGGCTTTTTTATCCGCGCAGAGACGGCCTTTATCACCAAAACCAGCAATGGCATGGGCACATAAGTCTCCCGTTGCCAGAAGCAGATCGACGCCCTGCTGCCTGGCGTACTCGCCGACTTCGTAGTGCAGCTTGTCAGCATCGGCACCCAGCTCAGCCATATCACCCAGCACCAGTATCCGACGACCGTCTAAGCCAGCCAGCACATCGATAGCCGCTTTCACGGAACCCGGATTCGCGTTATAACTATCGTCAATTACCCGGCAGCCTTTAAGGCCGGTCTTATATTCCATGCGCCCAGCCACCGCCGATACCGACTCCAGACCCGCCGCAATGGTGGTAATTTCGAGACCCGCAGCCACAGCGCAGGCCGCTGCTGCCAGGGCATTGTTGACGTTATGACGGCCAGGTATACGCAGCTGAACAGGCAATTTATCCTTTGCCTGATCTCGACAAATATTCAGTACAAACGCCGCGCAGCCCTCGACATCCAGACGTATATCACTGGCATAAACATTCGCCTCCGATTTATCGAGACTAAATGTCACCGTCTCCAGGCAAGGTAAGGATTTTTGCCACTGCTCTAACCAGGGTTCATCCAGATTAAGAATGGCAACACCTGAACCATCGAGGCTGCGATAGATTTCTCCCTTGGCGGCGGCGACACCCGCCAGAGAGCCAAAACCTTCAACGTGAGCCGGTAAAACGTTGGTCACCACGGCGATGGTCGGCTTAACCAAACTGGCGAGATAGGCAATCTCCCCAGGTGCGCTGGCGCCTAATTCGAGCACAGCAAAACGATGCTCTGGCTCTAATCTCAATAAGGTTTTCGGTACCCCGATATAATTATTCAGATTGCCCTGCGTAGCTAGAACCGGTGCCACGCAAGCGAGAATACTCGCCAGCATTTCTTTCACCGTAGTCTTACCACTACTACCGGTGAGGGCCACTAAGGGGCCATCAAACTGTTCGCGAGCCATAGCCGCCAACTGACCCAGCGCCTGCACTGTATCTGGCACCACCCATTGCGGGACATCGAGTTGTTTATCGGGGTATTGCACCACTAAACCACAGGCTTTGCTGGCGGCCTGTTTAAGGAATAAATGGGCATCGAATGATTCACCGCGCAGAGCCACGAACAAATCCCCGGCAGCAACTGTCCGAGAATCTGTGGACACATGACTAAAACCGCAATCCGGATACAACAAGGTGCCGCCGTAAGTCACCGCAGCCTGGGACAGGGTTAAATTACTCATGACCACCCTCCCTAAGCCTGAGCGCTAAACGTGCCTGGGCAGCATCGCTAAAGGGTAAACGGCTCTCGCCACTTATTTGAAAATCTTCGTGACCCTTACCAGCAATCAACACGGTGTCTTGCGGTCCGGCGTGGCTGATGGCAAAAGCAATGGCCTCCGCTCGATCTTCGATGCGATGAAACAAGCGATTCGCACCAGCCAGGATGTCATCAATAATAGCCTCTGGCGCTTC
>CALLDA010000189.1 GCA_937998635.1 uncultured Pseudomonadales bacterium | reverse complement strand
TATGAAAGCATCCCACGCCTTTAACCTGCTCGATGCTCGCCACGCGATTTCAGTCACTGAGCGGCAACGATTTATTTTGCGCGTTAGAACCATGTCACGTGGGGTAGCTGAAGCCTATTTCCAGTCACGGCTAGCCCAGGGTTTTCCTTTAGCACCACCTGAACTTGCCCAGGAAGTGATTGCTGCAGCAAAGGAGCAGAGCGCATGAGCAAAGATTTCCTGGTTGAAATAGGTACTGAAGAGCTGCCGCCAAAATCTCTCAACAATTTGATGAACGCTTTTAGTCTGGGCTTTGAAGCCCAGCTACAGCAAGCCAATTTGACACATGCCGCCATTAAGGGTTTTGCCACACCAAGACGCCTGGCTTTGCTGGTCTCAGACCTTAGCGAACAACAAGCCGATAGTGCCATCGAAAAACTCGGCCCAGCCGTAAAAGCCGCCTTTGACGCTGACGGCGCGCCTAGCAAGGCCGCTCAAGGTTTTGCCCGCGGCTGTGGCGTCTCTGTTGAGGAGCTGGAAACCACCGACACGGAAAAAGGCGAGCGTCTGGTGTTTCGGAAAATACAGACCGGTCAAACAACGGCCAGCTTGTTACCCGAATTGATCGAATTGTGCCTGGCGGATCTACCGATCGCTAAACGCATGAGATGGGGGGCTAGCAGGGTCGAATTTGTCCGCCCTGTAAAGTGGGTGCTTATGGTCTATGGCGAAGAGGTAATTCCCGCGCAAATCATGGGCCTCAGCGCCAGCAATCAAAGTCGAGGCCACCGCTTTCATCACCCCGAAGCCATCACGATAAACAAAGCTGGGGACTACGCAGATAAGCTCCGACAGAGTCATGTCATTGCCGATTTTTGCGAGCGACGGGAACTGATCCGTGCTGGCGTCGAGGCCGAGGCGGCTAAACACGGGGGCGAAGCCGTCATCGATGCTGCCCTACTCGACGAAGTAACAGCACTTAACGAATGGCCAGTGGCTTTATCTGGCCAGTTCGATGAACGATTTCTGGCGGTTCCCGCCCCGGCCCTGATCTCCTCAATGAAAGAGCATCAAAAATACTTCCACATTGTTAATGACAACAAACAGCTGTTACCGGTGTTTATCACGGTCGCTAATATCGACAGCAAGGATCCCAGCAGCGTGATCGCAGGCAACGAACGAGTTATCCGGCCTCGGCTAGCAGATGCCGCATTTTTCTACAAAACCGACCTTAAGACGCCCCTGATTGCTCAGCGGGAGAAACTTCGCAATATCGTCTTTCAGGAAAAACTCGGTTCTGTGTTTGATAAAACTGAGCGCGTGGCACAGCTCGCAGAATATCTTGCCACTCAGATTGGCGCCAATCCTGAGCAAGCAAAACTAGCAGCGCAACTGAGCAAATCCGATTTGCTCACTGCTTTGGTCCAGGAGTTCCCCGATTTACAAGGCATTATGGGTGAGCATTATGCTCTTGCCGAAAACCTTGATCCGACTATTGCCTTAGCACTGAGCGAACAGTATTTACCCCGATTCAGCGGTGATGAACTTCCTCAGAGCAAGGTAGGCATAACCCTGGCCCTGGCAGATCGCCTGGACACTTTAGTAGGCATCTTCGCTATCGGCCAGGCTCCGACAGGTTCGAGCGACCCCTTTGCCTTGAGACGAGCTAGCCTCGCTGTACTACGTATTCTTGTGGACCACGAAATCAATCTGGACCTATCTGCCGCACTGAACCAGGCCGCAAAATGCTATACCACACTATCGGTACCAACGGCTTCTGTGGAGCAAGTATTCACTTACCTTATAGGTCGTTTTAATGCTTGGTTTGAAGGCGATGACGTTCCTACCGAAGCCATTCAAGCCGTGACTATAAAACAACTCACGAACCCGGTTGATATCGTCCAACGCATAAAGGCCGTTGCAGACTTTGCCAAACAGGCAGAGGCCCCGGCATTAGCCAGCGCCAATAAACGCGTCGCAAATATTTTAAGTAAACAAGGCGGAATTGATGCGCAGATCAATCTTGACCCAACATTGCTCGTTGCCCCGGAAGAGCAGGCCCTTGCTCAAGCAATAAACCAGACCTCGGCACCCCTGGGTGATTTATTGAACGATAGAAATTACACCGCTGCATTGGCTCTACTGGCCACCTTAAGAGAGCCCGTTGATGCCTTTTTTGATGAAGTCATGGTAATTGTGGAAGACGAAAAGTTACGCAATAATCGCCTTGCTCTGCTTAATCAGCTGCGTAGCTTGTTTCTCGAAATAGCCGATATTTCCCTGCTCGCAGCATCGAAGTAACATCCAAAGTGAAGCTAATTATTCTTGATAGAGACGGCGTTATAAATCACGATTCCGACGATTATGTGAAAAACGCTAGCGAGTGGATACCCTTGCCCGGCAGTATTGAGGCCATCGCAAAACTCAGCAAGGCTGGCTACACCGTCGCAATAGCGACAAACCAGTCAGGGCTATCCCGCGGTTTATTTGGCCTTGATGAACTGGAAGCCATGCACAAAAAGATGTGTGATTTGGTGGAAGATGCGGGCGGTCATATCGACGGAATATTCTACTGCCCCCATCTACCGGAAGATAAATGCCAATGTCGAAAACCTGCCCCCGGACTGCTAGAAGCAATTGCCGATGAGTTCCAGACCAGCCTGCAGGAAGTCCCTGTCGTCGGTGATAGCATACGAGATTTACAGGCTGGCCTTGCCCTGGGCTGCCAAGCGGTATTGGTACGAACCGGGAAGGGCGAGGTAAGTGAGCACTTACTGCAAAAAGATAACACGGAACTAATTAATACCCCCGTGTTTGACGATCTGAATGCTGTCGTTACCAACCTGATTGATCGTCAAAGGTGAATTCGTGCAATTGATACTAGGTTTGAGATCCACCCTATACTACGTAGGTTATATTCCCATCGTCGCCCTATTTTCGATACTGGGCTTTACCGTAGGCTTGCTACTGCCCCACAAAGCCCGTCAGAACCTACTGACAACGGCAAATGTGCTGATTGTCAGATGGTTAAATATAAGCTGCTCTATTAAGGTCGAGATCTCGGGTTTAGACAATATCCCCGATACGCCGTTTGTCGCTCTCAGTAAACATCAATCAAGCTGGGAAACTTATTTTTTACAGCGCACCCTCCGCCCTGTCAGTACTATTTTAAAGCGAGAACTGTTAAAAATACCGCTATTTGGTTGGGGCCTGGCCATGACCATGCCTATCGCCATTGACCGCTCTAACCCTCGCGCTGCCTTACGAGGCATCCTTTCTCAGGGCAAACAACGACTCGCTGAAGGGAATAACGTTTTGCTCTATCCAGAAGGAACGCGGATGGCCGTAGGCGAAACAGGGACCTACGGGCGCAGCGGTACCGCCTTGGCGATTGCTGCACAGGTGCCTTTGCTTCCGATCGCACACAATGCTGGAACCTGTTGGCCAGCCCACAAATTTTTAAAATATCCAGGTACTATTCATGTCGTTATAGGAAAACCGATGCCGACCATCGATGCAGACAGTAAGCAACTCACTGAAGAAGTTAAACTGTGGATTGAGTCTACAATTTCCGCCATGCCCAAGTACTAGAACCTGACCCACCAGAGCGATCTCTGCTAGACTATCCCAGAGCCTTATTTTGCAACAGACGTCCAAAAAAGGAGGACCAAAAGAAATGACGGATAAAGACGACTACAAGGGCCCAGATCAACGCAAGGAACAACGCCGCTCAGAGATTGATCGGCGTGAAGAGATCCGCTTTGAGATGGATGTTGAAAACCGCAGAAAAAACCGCGGCCGTAGACGCGAAGATGGCGACATTTGGGATAAACACGAAGGCGAGTAAAGTAAGTGCTTACTTGCTCTAAACGTCCAAATTCACAACGGCCAAAGCATTTTCTTCTATGAATTCTCGTCGCGGCTCGACATGGTCTCCCATCAAGGTATTAAACATCTGATCAGCCGCGATAGCATCTTCAACCGTAACCCGTAGTAAGCGGCGCGTTTCAGGGTTTATCGTAGTGTCCCAAAGCTGATCTGGATTCATCTCGCCAAGACCCTTATAACGCTGGATATAATAACCTCGGCGAGACTCCGTCATAAGCCAATCTATAGCATCCTGAATATTCTCAATTTTCGAGGTTTTCTCGCCTCGTTTTACATATGCGCCAGGTTCCAACAAGTCAACTAAGCGAGCACCGAGCTTGGTGATAGCCGAATATTCATTAGAAGCAAAAAATTCATGAGTAAAGCGAAACACAGAGGGTACGCCATGAACAACGCGATCGATTTCCGGCAGATAGTTACCCCTCTCATCATCTCTTACTAGTCTAACCACGCTTTGGCTAGTAGACTTTTTCTCATCACTCAAGCGCTCATTTAAACTATCACACCATTGTTCAACGACACTAGAATCCCGCAAATCTTCCAGCCTTAGCCTGGGCAAATAAAGCATTTGCAGTAGAGCGCTCCCCGGATAAGACCGCGCCATTCTGTCAATAATTGCTATAACCGTCCGATATTCAACGATTAAAGACTCCAATGGCTCTCCCTCTATGCCCGGTGCCTCAGTATTTACATATAAGCTCGCACTTTCCAAAGCAGCCTGAGTCAAAAACGCCGTTAACGCGTCATCATCTTTGAGGTATTGCTCCTGCTTACCTTTACTAATTTTATAGAGTGGTGGCTGTGCAATGTATATATGGCCTCGATCCACTAACTCTCTCATTTGCCTGAAAAAAAACGTTAGTAATAAGGTTCTTATATGTGAGCCATCGACATCCGCATCCGTCATGAT
The DNA here is from genome assembly GCA_937998635.1 of uncultured Pseudomonadales bacterium. Taxonomy (GTDB): domain Bacteria; phylum Pseudomonadota; class Gammaproteobacteria; order Pseudomonadales; family Porticoccaceae; genus HB2-32-21. The sequence continues at coordinate 14,377 of CALLDA010000189.1, read as the reverse complement.
GATGACCGTATGATAGCGTAGCTTTTCGACATTAAACTCCTGAGCACCTATTCCACACCCCAGAGCCGTAATCAATGTACCCACTTCTGCGCTGGATAACATTTTGTCAAAACGCGCCTTTTCAACATTCAGTATTTTACCTTTAAGCGGCAAAATAGCCTGAATACGTCGATCCCTCCCCTGCTTAGCTGAGCCTCCAGCAGAATCACCCTCCACTAGAAACAGCTCAGACAGCGCAGGATCTTTTTCCTGGCAATCTGCCAACTTTCCTGGCAAACCGGCAATATCCAAAGCTCCTTTGCGGCGAGTCATTTCCCGAGCTTTACGAGCAGCCTCTCTTGCCCTGGCCGCGTCAAGCATTTTACCGATGATACTTTTGGCTTCTTGTGGGTTTTCTAACAGGAAATCAGAGACCTGCTTACCAACTTCCTGCTCTACAGCGGTTTTAACCTCAGAACTTACTAGCTTATCTTTCGTTTGAGATGAAAACTTTGGGTCTGGAACCTTCACCGAAATAATCGCGGTCAAACCTTCTCGCGCATCATCTCCTGTTGTATTGATCTTTGCTTTGGCCGCTATACCTTCTTTTTCTATATAGGTATTTAAAGACCGAGTCAGAGCAGAGCGGAACCCCGCAAGGTGGGTACCACCGTCTCGCTGCGGTATATTATTCGTATAGCAAAAAATATTTTCCTGAAAGCTATCGTTCCACTGCAGCGCTGCCTCTACAACTACACCATCCCCATGAGTATTTTTAAAATGGATAACCGAATTAACGGGGTTTTTCTTATCATTCAGGTACTCGACAAAAGCCTTAAGTCCGCCCTGGTACTGATAAACATCTTCTTTACCACTACGTTTATCGGTTAAAACAATACGCACACCTGAATTTAGAAAAGAAAGCTCTCTAAGCCGCTTGGCGAGAATATCGAAGTGAAAATTTATGTCAGCGAAAGTATCTTCTGACGGCCAAAAGTGCACTTCTGTGCCCGTAGTATCCGTAGATCCGACAACGGACAAAGGTGCCATAGGCACCCCATACGCATAAGTTTGCTCGTGCACCTGCTGGCCACGCCGGATGGTCAAAATTAGCTTAGCCGACAGTGCATTAACAACGGATACACCAACTCCGTGTAAGCCACCGGAGACTTTGTAGCTATTTTCATCAAATTTACCGCCAGCGTGGAGGACGGTCATAATAACTTCTGCTGCTGAAACCCCCTCTTCATGTATATCTGTCGGTACACCTCGGCCATTGTCCGACACAGAAACCGACTCGTCGGGATGAATTACTACATTAATTTCACTACAATAACCGGCTAGAGCTTCATCGACGGCGTTATCAACCAGTTCAAAGACCATATGGTGTAAACCGGTACCATCATCGGTATCACCAATGTACATACCCGGTCTCTTCCGAACAGCATCAAGCCCTTTGAGCACCTTGATATCAGAAGAATCATAGCTATTTTCATCGCTCATACATTTTTCCTTTAAATCAAATCAGGCTCTTCCTGATCGACTACACCTTGTTTCACGTGAAACAAGCCAATACCGCGTGCCAAAGATTTTGGTACCAATGCTTGTAAAGCGTCTTTACTGGTGCCGGTTATAAAAATCTGTGCTTTCTGCTCCAGCAACAACTCCATGCCTCGCGACAAATGTGCTCTATCAAGCTCAGCGGCCAGATCATCCAGTAAATAAACGCAATCCTTATTTCTTACTCGATGCAACACGCGACCCTGGGCAATCAGCATTGCCAGCACAACTGCTTTTGTCTGGCCGCGAGACAGGACTTCGCTGGCTGGTCTGCCTTCATATTTAAGTTTTAAATCTGCCCGATGGGCACCACTGTTTGTGGTTTTACTAACGCGGTCGCGCTGATAGCTTTTTTTTAGTTCCTTAGATAAGGAGCTATCTTCCGCCCACCCTCGGAACAAGCGGAGATCCAGGTCCAGGCTGCCATTTAAGGACTTAAAAATACTATGGAATTCTGGCAAGACCTTATCAAAATATTGCTGGCGACATTCAGCAACTTGAGTCGATAAACTAATGAATTCACGATCCCACACATCTAATTCAGCCATCGATATTTTATCATGGCGGAGTAATTTATTCCGCTGTTTATGGCAGCGCTGGTATTTCCGCCACGTTTCCCGAAACGAATGTTCCACGTGAAACACGCCCCAATCAATAAACCTTCGGCGATGGCCTGGCCCTCCTTCAACCAAAGCCAAGCTGTCACTGTTCATCAACACAATAGGTAGGGTTTCTGCGAGCTGGGATGAGGTGTAAACCTGTCGCCCGGCAACCTTGAAGTGAAAACCTCCACCTGAAGTCCGGCTTACACCAATCGGTACACCGGAAATGTCGTCCGTGCCTCCATTGCCTAACAGTGCAAATATGGTGCAGGCGTCTGACGCTCTATTAATCACTGCTTTAAGGTTGGTAGTTCTAAACGATCGCCCCCGCCCGAGCAAATATATCGCTTCAAGGAGGCTGGTTTTACCGCTTCCATTTTCACCATATATAATATTTATTCTGGCTTTAGGGTAAAGCAAACTCTTATGTATGTTCCGAACGCCTTGCACGTCCAGTCTAGTTACATACATCTCGGTACCCGGGCCTTAAATACTCTGCATCGCCGGATAATGCTATTCCTTGCCCTTAAAGACGCATCGGCATGATGACATAAACCGAATCTTTATCCGCCGCACCTTCAAGCAAGGCGCTACTGTTGGCTCCGGACAGCGTGAAGGAAACGGTATCCCCGTCCAAATTGTTTAGTACATCCAGAATGTAATTAACGTTGAAACCGATTTCAAACGGTTCCCCCGTGTAATTAACTTCAACCTCCTCTTCCGCTTCTTCCTGCTCTGGGTTGGTTGCAGACATCATGAGCAGGTTTTCAGAAAACGCCAGCCGAACACCACGATACTTTTCATTAGACAAAATTGCTGTGCGGCTAAAAGCCTGACGCAGGACATCTATCTCACCGGTAATACACAGCGTACCGTCTTTTGGTAAGACTCGATCATAATCCGGGTAAGCCCCATCGACCAACTTAGACGTGAAAACGAAATCTGCCCCTTTTATCCTTATGTGATTATCACCAACCATCACTTCAACACCACCTTCCTCCGCCAACAGACGTGATAATTCCACAACGCCTTTTCTCGGCAATATGGCCTGGACCTTATTATCACAAGCAATAGCCAGCTGTAATGTCGTCATCGCCAGTCGGTGGCCATCTGTAGCAACCGCTCGCAATTGACCGCTCGTAACCTCCCAAAGCATGCCATTTAAATAATATCTAACATCCTGGTTGGCCATGGCAAAGGATGTTCTATCAATCAACAGCTTGATCTGGTCAGCCGTACAATCGAACGTTAATTCACCCGGCCCCTGATCTACGTTTGGAAATTCAGTACTTGGCATTGTCGACAAAGTAAATTTGCTACGACCGCTGGAGATAACAGCCCTGTTATTTTCACACTCTACATTTATGACCGCTTTGTCTGGCAAAGAACGGCAAATATCAAGGAATTTCCTTGCCGGAATCGTTGTCTCGCCTGCCCTATAATCGACACCCTCTAAATTACTATGGCTAAGCACCTCAACCTCGAGATCCGTCCCTGTAATAGCTAGGTGATTAGCCTCCAACTTAACCAGCACATTTGACAAAATCGGCAGTGTCTGGCGGCGCTCTACAACACCAACCACCAACTGTAATTGTTTTAAAATTGCTTCTTTGATAACCGTAAACTTCATATAAAATCTCTTATCTCACTGGTTATAACTGCTAGTGAATACTTACTTTTATGTTCGTAATGCTCGAGTTAACAGCTTGATGTCTTCGCGTATCTCGCTACTCGTTACCTGGAGCTCCTTTATTTTACGGCAAGCATGCAACACGGTTGTATGGTCTCGACCGCCAAACGCTTCTCCAATTTCCGGAAGGCTATGATCCGTCATTTCTTTAGCTAGAGCCATCGCTACCTGCCTGGGCCTGGCCACAGATCGGGTGCGTCTTTTTGACAACATGTCCGACATTTTTAACTTGTAATAGTCGGCGGCAATACGCTGAATATTATCTATAGTAACCAGCTTGTCCTGGAGGGCCAACAAGTCTTTGAGCGATTCACGGATTAACTCTATATCTATGGGTCGACCGGTAAAATGAGCACCAGCTATAACCCTTTTTAACGCTCCCTCTAACTCGCGAACATTAGAACTAACCCTTTGGGCGATAAAAAAGGCTGACTCGTAAGGTAAATCAACATTAGCTTGCTGGGCTTTTTTAATTAAAATCGCAACTCTCGTTTCTAACTCCGGGGGCTCCACCGCCACCGTTAGGCCCCAGCCAAACCTCGACTTGAGCCTTTCCTCTACCCCAACTATTTCTTTCGGGTAGCGATCACAGGTCAGGATCATTTGATGCCCGCCCTCCAACAAGGCATTAAAGGTGTGAAAAAACTCCTCCTGACTACGTTCTTTACGAGCAAAAAACTGTATATCGTCAATCAATAAGGCATCAACCGAGCGGTAAAAGCGCTTAAAATCGTTGATTGCGTTTAATTGCAAAGCTTTAACCATATCTGCCACAAAGCGCTCAGAATGTAGGTAGACGATTTTTGCGTCGGGTTTCCGTTCTCGTAGAGCATTGCCAACGGCGTGCATCAGGTGCGTCTTACCTAAACCGACACCGCCGTAAATAAATAGCGGATTGTATGAGCCGCCTGGGTTTTCAGCAACCTGCTGAGCTGCTGCTCGGGCCAGTTGATTCGATTTACCCTCTATAAAACTATCAAAACAAAATTTTTCGTTAAGATTATCGTCTCCATCGTCCACCCTGATGACAGGCTTTCTTTGTTTGGCTTCAGGCTTGAGCGTTAATGGTGAATCCACAGTCGGGCTATTTTCTACGCTTACCTGCATGGGTTCTTTCAGCTGTACGCTAACTTCGTTGTTACCATTCAAGGCTCGTTGACAAGGCTGAGCTTGCCCTGAGAAGTTTGCGTTATCCCGAAATGCACTAGAAGGCTTTGCACCGACCTTCCTTAATGTGTTGTTAATGAGCACTTCCACCGTCGGTAACTGGTCATCAAACTGAACAAATAACTCCTGTATCCGGTCAAGAAATTTATCCTCTACCCAGCCCATCACAAACTGGTTTGGCGCAAGCAAGCGAACACTTTCCGAGGCGGGAGTGTAATCAAGCTGTAGCGGCCTTATCCATGTATTGAACTGTTGCGCGGGTAATTCATCTTGCAGCTGTCCTAAACAGCGCTGCCAGATCACTGAAGCCAAAATGATCTCCTTATAGCTCTCTTATTGATGATAAATATAGATAACAAACTAACCAGCTTTTTATCGGGCATTATGCTTTTTATGGCCCTTTGGTCTTGTTGATTCCTTTACCCAGTTTAAAAGTAATCAGCAATCTTATCCACATAAATGTTACTGTTTTTTGTTTTTCTCAGTAATTAATTTACCTTTATATTTCAATGGGTTGAAAACGGCATGGTAGAAAAATCAGCAACACGACAGGCATCTTTTTTTGGTTAAAAAACAACCAGGCCTGTTAGTTAGCTGTTAATAACTTCTTAGTATGTGGTGATACGGCAAGGAACCCCCATTGCCCAAGAATTGGGTTCAGAACAAGTTGTAACATAAAACCATTACAGCGCTATGGAAAACTATTCACTTGCCGATACAAAAACTCGAAAAAATCTCTCCTAACAAGTCATCGCTAGTCACAGCACCAGTAATTTGTCCCAAATAAACCTGTGCCTGGTGCAGGTCTTCGGCGATTAATTCACCTCCTGGGTTAGTTCCTTTTAGATGCTGCAAAGCATCCATTAAACAATGCTGAGTGCTTTCTAAGGCAACGAGATGCCGTCTTCGGGCCGTATAAATACCACTCGTTTCCGAAGAAAATCCTGCGATCGTTTTTAAGTGGGCCCGTAAGTCGTCAAGACCGTGACCAGTTAATGCAGAGATTGATATGAGATCTTTTCTTTGCTTACTAATACTGCAATCACCATCAAGCAAATCTATTTTATTAACCACCACCGTCACATTATCCCGGTCACCAAAACGTTGGCGGTATTCTGGCCAAATATCCGCATCATGCTCACCAAAGACTCTGCTATCGACCACCCAAAGCACGCTATCGGCTTCTGCTATTTGCTCCCAGGCTCGCCCAATACCGGCTTGTTCAACAAGGTCATCACTGTCTCTAAGACCTGCGGTATCAACTATATGTACCGGCAGACCATCTATATTTATTTGCTCTTTCAAAACGTCACGGGTAGTTCCTGGGGTATCAGTGACAATTGCCCTATCAACACCGGAAAGGGCATTTAGCAAGCTCGATTTACCGGCATTAGGCCGACCGGCAATAACTACGGTCATTCCCTCCCTCAACAAAATACCTTGATTTGCTTTACTAAGAAGCTCTTTTATTTTAGCTACAAGCTCTTCCAGATCAGCTTCCACCTTACCGTCACTAAGAAAATCAAGTTCTTCTTCGGGAAAATCTATGGCCGCTTCAACATAAACCCTTAAATGGGTCAGGGAAGCCAATAAATCTTGAATGAGTTTAGAGAAATCTCCTTTAAGCGTTCGAACTGCTCCCCGCGCTGCTTCTTCTGTCGCCGCATCTATAAGATCAGCGATTGCTTCAGCCTGAGCTAAATCTAACTTGTCGTTCAAAAAGGCCCGTTCACTGAACTCTCCCGGTCGAGCCTGACGGGCGCCCAAACTGATAACCCTTTGCAACAACAGATCCAATACCACCGGGCTACCGTGGGCATGGAGCTCCAGGGTTTCCTCTCCCGTAAAGGATCCAGGTGCCGGAAAATATAGCGCCAAACCCCGGTCTATCTCTCGACTATCAGAATCTAAAAAGGGTATAAATATCGCCTTTCTTGGCGGAGGCTTTGTTGCCAGAAGCTGTGTGAAAAACTGATCCAGGTTATCACCACAGACACGGATAATCCCTACGCCGCCTCGACCTGGCGGCGTAATAATCGAAGCTATCGTATCTGTGTGGTTTTTAACCACAGGGCCTCTATTTTTCTCAGTATTTATGGCTTCTTCCCGAAGCTCCTGACATAACTAGATTTTACTCTTTGATTATTTTTCTCGTAATTGTCCACTGTTGAGCAATAGATAAAACACTGTTTGCTGTCCAGTATAAAACCAGCCCAGCGGGGAAAAACATAAAGAAAAAACTGAAGGCCACAGGCATGATCTTCATAACTTTTGCCTGCATTGGGTCAGGCGGTGCGGGCTGCAAGGTTTGCAAGACAAACATACTCAAACCATTCAAAACCGGTAAAACGTAATAGGGGTCTTTTATAGAAAGATCCGTAATCCAGAAAATCCACGGCGCGTGACGTAATTCTACACTTTCATTCAAGACCCAGTACAAAGCAATAAAAACCGGCATTTGAATCAGCATGGGGAAGCAGCCACCAACAGGGTTAACTTTTTCCTTTTTATACATTGCCATGGTTTCCTGAGACAACTTTTGCCGGTCATCACCATATAACTCTTTTAAACGAACCATTTCTGGCTGGAGTTTCCTCATCCGCGCCATGGAACGATAGCTGGCTGCTGACAGGGGGAAGAATAGAAGCTTAACTATCACCGTTAATATCAGGATCGACCAACCCCAGTTTTGAACAACGTTATGAATTAATTGCAGACCAGCAAATAGTGGTTTAGCTACCCACCACAACCAGCCGTAATCGATCGTCAAATCGAGATAGGGTGAAATATCCCCCATTCGGTGTTGATCTTTTGGGCCTACATAAAAGCTGGCTTTTATCAGTCCTTCCTGTCCAGCTCCAACTTCAGTAGCTGGGCCGGTAAAACCGGCAGCATAAAGATCCTGACCACCGAGTTTCCTCAATTGAAAAGTATTAGTTTGTAGTTGATCTGGCACCCAGGCACTAACAAAGTAATGTTGAACCATTGCGACCCAACCACCTTGTTTTTCAGTTTTAAAGGATTCTTCTTCCAGGTCTTCAAAATCCAGTTTTTTATAGTTCGTTTCTTCTGTAGTGAGCGCCATACCCAAATAGGGTCTGGGTGCCATAGCATTTGCAGCATTAGCCTTGGTCCCATCTCGTTGTACCTGACCGAACAAGTGGGCTTGCCAGGGATCGTCCGAACGGTTGTCAATTTTATAGGCAACATCGATCAAGTAATCACTACGCTTAAAGGAGAAGCTTTTGGTGATGGAAACGCCATCCTGCTCTAACTTCAAATCAACAACGACCTGTTCGTCACCGTCCTCAAGAACAAAATGGTTTTGCGCTACCTTAAAGTGTGGCCGCTCCCCCTGGGTATCCGTGCCATCACGGCCGATCAAGCCGCTCTGAGCAATATAGGTTTGATTTTGAGTGCGGTTAAGTATGACAAACGGTTTACCATCGGCATCCAGGGATGACAAATACTGTCGCAAGGCTGCTTTGACGATGTCACCACCCACAGTGTCTATGGTTATATCAAGGACATCGGTTTGTATGGTGATAAGCCTGCTATCACTAGCTATTGAGTCAAACCTTACTTCTGGTTTCAAAGATTCAGCTAGCTGGGGTATAGCCGAGTCTGATGCCGAGTTATCTTGCTGGTTTTGCATGCCTGGCGCTTCTTCACCAGGTATCAATAAGACCTCTTCACTTATAGTCGGCGCTATTGGACTGTTGAATTCTTTAAACTCGTTCCACTGTATAAACAGATAGCCGAATACTAAAACTATAGCGGCAATAAGGCCGCTTCGTTGCCAATCCATCATTAAATTAGCCTGTAACCTTGGGTTCTGAGGGTTTATGTTTTGGTTCCGGAACGGGATCACACCCTCCGGGATGAAACGGCTGACACTTACAAATACGTGTCAGTGTTAGATAACTGCCTTTTATAGCGCCATGACGCAACAAACTCTCTACCCCATATTGCGAGCATGTTGGATAAAATCGGCAATGCCTGCCAAGAAAAGGACTCAACAGGTACTGGTAAGCTTTAATTAAAGCAACTAACAATCTGGCGATCATGTATTTAGACCCCTCGAGCATCTTGACTGAGTTTAATCCACGCTTTGCTTAATATCTCAGTTATGTTCATATTCGGCTCGTCGAGTCCCCGACGAGCGAGGAAAATGATATCTATAGCCGGTAAATTACCCTGTTGATGTCGAAATGTTTCCCGGGCCAGGCGTTTTACGCGATTTCTATTAACGGCTAATCGAATATTTTTCTTGCCGATAACCAAACCCAAGCGAGCCCGGCCAAGCTCGTTAGGACAAGCTAGCATCAAAAATTTGCGATGGGAGACTCGGAATGTAGCCTTATCAAAGACCTGTTGAAACATTTGTTGCGTAAGCAAGCGCTTGTTTTTGCCAAAAGTCTCTTTAGGCACAGACAATATCAAAGAAACTCGTATCTGCTACTCGCTAAGCTGCCAGCCGTTTGCGCCCTTTTGCTCGGCGACGATTGATAAGCTGACGACCATTTTTAGTGGCCATTCGCGAGCGAAAACCGTGGGTGCGTTTTCGCTTAAGTACACTGGGTTGAAACGTTCTTTTCATGACTTATTAGTCCGTCAGCTAGCGAAGTTACAGTTATTGGTTAAGCAATGCTGCAACGATCCTGTCAAAGGGTCGGCGATTCTAAAGAAAAACACGCTGTGTCGCAATGGATTAAGCTTAATAATTTATCCACCTCTTATACAAATTTTATACTCTGTAGTGCGTAACCCTGTTAGTAATCTTCAAACGCATTGGGAGTAAGTTCAGGTATCACGGCTAGTTTCCCTGATAGAAAATAAACCCGTGTATAAAAAGGCATTTAATCAACTGGGTTTCACTAGCATACAGGCGATAAATTAACTGCTAAACAACATGCTTTCAATGCTATTTTAGCTATATAAATCATACAGTTATTTTAGTTAATAACAGAATACCCGTACCTAATAATAATTACTATATTTATATAATTAATCTATTTAACTAGTATATTTATAAAACTACTAAGCCTTGTTTAAGTAAAAACAAATACCTGGTTTAGGATCATTATTGAATATGGTCTGAGCCGTTTATCCAGTACAATGGTCCGCCTTTTGATAATCTAATCTAGCTCATGCGCTATCCAAATAATTTCGATGTGGTCATTGTTGGTGGTGGCCACGCTGGCACAGAGGCCTGTCTGGCTGCGGCGCGTATGGGTTGTCGAACCTTGTTGGTCAGCCACAATATTGAAACTCTGGGGCAAATGTCGTGTAACCCAGCCATCGGCGGCATCGGCAAAAGTCATCTGGTGAAGGAAATTGATGCGCTCGGTGGCATTATGGCTCGCGCCACGGATTTAGCTGGAATCCAGTTTCGAGTGCTTAATGCTCGCAAAGGTCCAGCGGTGCGGGCGACTCGCGTTCAGACTGATCGAGCTTTGTACAAGAGCGCGGTGCGTAAATTTTTGGAGAACCAGGAAAACCTCACTATTTTTCAACAAGCTGTGGCAGATTTAGTTATTGATCAGGGGGTTGTAAAAGGTGTAGTCACTGAAGCTGGCATAGAATTTAGAGCCCCGGCGGTCATATTGACAGCGGGCACTTTTCTCGCCGGTAAAATTCATATTGGTATGGAAAGTCATGCCGGTGGTCGCGCTGGTGATCCCCCGTCGACCATTTTATCGCAACGATTACGGGGATTACCGTTTCGAGTTGATCGTCTGAAAACGGGGACACCGCCTCGAATAGACTCGAAAACTGTGGATTTTAGTGAACTTACGGAGCAGTGGGGAGATGAGCCGCGTCCGGTAATGTCGTTTATGGGTAGCGCCGATCAGCATCCTCAGCAAACCTGTTGCTGGATTACCCACACTAACGAGCAGACTCACGAACTGATTCAGCAGGGTATGGATCGTTCACCACTCTATACCGGTGTAATAGATGGTGTTGGGCCTCGTTATTGCCCGTCAATAGAAGATAAAGTTGTCCGATTTGCCGATAAATCGAGCCATCAAATTTTCATAGAGCCAGAGAGTCTGAGTTCTAATGAGCTGTACCCAAACGGTATCTCAACCAGCCTGCCATTTGACGTACAACTGGCTTTGGTCCGTTCGATCAAGGGTTTTGAGAATGCTCATATCACTCGGCCCGGTTATGCCATTGAGTATGATTTTTTCAACCCTCAGGACTTACGCCATTCTCTTGAAACAAAATTTGTAAAAGGCCTGTATTTTGCCGGTCAAATAAACGGTACGACCGGTTATGAGGAAGCCGCAGCCCAGGGCTTGTTGGCTGGCATTAATGCTGCTCTTCAAATCAGGGAACAGGAATCCTGGTGCCCTCGCCGAGATGAAGCTTATCTCGGCGTCCTCGTTGATGATTTAGTTACTCAAGGGACTCGGGAGCCTTACCGGATGTTCACCAGTCGAGCAGAATATCGATTGTTGTTAAGAGAGGACAATGCAGATACTCGTTTGACCATTAAGGGCAGAGAGTTGGGTTTGGTCGGTGATAGTCAGTGGTCTCGTTACTATGAGAAACATGAAGCGATTAGCCGAGAGAAACAGCGCCTGGAATCGACATGGGTCCGACCTGGTAGCGCAGCGGCTGCCCTTCTGGAAACAAACACCGGTACCAGGCTATCTCGTGAATATAGTTTGGCGGATCTACTTAAGCGCCCAGAAATTGATTACCAGACGATTGCTGCTTGTAGTGATGACCAGGTGGTAGCCGATGATGTTGCCTTTCAATTAGAAGTTGATGCTCGTTATGCCGGATACATAGATCGCCAGAGCGAAGATATTGAACGTCTTCGTCGGCACGAAGAAACCGCTATACCGGAAAGCATTAACTATGACGAGGTTAGTGGTTTATCTAACGAGGTGCGTCAAAAACTCAGTGAGGCGATGCCATCAACTCTTGCAAGAGCTTCCCGTATACCCGGTGTAACGCCAGCAGCGGTGTCTTTATTGTTGATTTACCTAAAAAAAACCACCGGGTTAAAAAAGCGCATTGCCTGATCAAGAAACTGTCAGCAACACTCAGCTAACAAAACACTTAAGCGCTCAGCTAATAGATGGCCTAAGCGTGCTTGACCAAGCATATTCAGAGCACCAGATAGAACAATTGATAACCTACTTGTTACTGCTTCATCGATGGAGTCGAGCCTATAATCTGACGGCAATCAAAGACCCGGAGGCTATGTTGATCCGGCATTTGCTGGATAGCCTGGCTGTAACAAGCTACCTCCAGGGCAATAGGTTTTTAGATGTGGGTACCGGTGCTGGCCTACCAGGTGTTCCATTGGCAATTGCCAATCGAGATCGGAATTTTGACTTATTAGATAGTAACGGTAAGAAAATACGTTTCTTGTTCCAGGTGCGGACTCAACTGGGTCTGATCAACGTTCAAGAACGTCAGCAACGAGTAGAAAATCTTGCCAACGTAGAGAAATATGATGGTATTTTAAGTCGAGCTTTTGCTTCGTTAGCCGATATGGTTACGGGCACACAACACCTGCTGACACCAGGTGGGCGTTTTTATGCTTTGAAGGGTAAAATTTCCGACACAGAGTTAAAGGCCTTACCGAGAGACTACGGTATCGAACTGTTGACCGAATTAACTATTCCGGGACTCAATGAACAGCGTCATCTAATAATAATCGAACAAAGATAGAGGCGACAAATTGACTCCAACTTATGCAATAGCGAATCAAAAAGGTGGTGTTGGTAAGACCACCACCAGTGTCAATTTGTCCGCTTCTCTGGCTCATCTGGGCAAACGGGTACTGTTGATCGATATGGACCCTCAGGGCAACGCAACCACCGGTAGTGGTGTTGATAAAAACAATGTGGAATCGACGGTTAGCGAGGTGCTATGCCAGGAGCAAGGAATCAAAGAAACCATTATTAGGGATTTACCTGCAGGTTTTGATTTGCTTCCCGCCAACGGCGATTTGACCGTTGCAGAGGTGTATTTAATCAATAACCCAGGCGGAGAGAGGAATCTGCGCAAGGCCATTGAGTTACTTGATGACTATTACGATGCGATTATCATAGATTGCCCACCGGCTTTGAATATGTTGACGGTCAATAGCCTGGCGGCCTGTGATAGCGTGATTATTCCAATGCAATGTGAATATTACGCTCTGGAAGGTTTATCAGCGCTCGTTGGTAGCATCGCAAAAATAAGTAAAACGGTTAACCGGCAACTTCGTGTCGAGGGAATATTGAGAACCATGTACGATCCTCGCAATAGCTTAACCAACGAAGTCTCCAATCAACTTCACGAATATTTTGGTGATCGGGTTTATCAAACGGTCATACCAAGAAATGTACGTTTGGCTGAAGCCCCGAGCTATGGTCAACCAGCCTTGTTGTATGATCGGTATTCTAAAGGAGCCGTAGCATACCTGGGTATGGCAGAAGAACTTATACGCAGAGCCAGTAAAACCACTAAAGTGCAAACCATTGCTTAGCTTAATGGATATGGAACAAATGAAGGGTCATCCCTGATGAATACAAAACGAAAGGGCCTGGGTAAAGGCCTGGATGCCCTCCTCGGTTTGAGTGAGGATAACACCGGCACGGAACAAACATCCGAGCTAAGTAACGATAAGAGCTTAAGAGACTTACCCATCGAATGGTTAGCTCGAGGCCGTTACCAACCTCGCCAGGATATGAACCGGGAAGGGCTTGAAGAATTAGCGGATTCAATTCGCGAGCAGGGCATTATGCAGCCAATTCTGGTCCGTCAGCTCGAACACAATAGCTATGAAATTGTCGCCGGAGAGCGCCGCTGGCGAGCCGCGCAAATCGTCGGCTTAAGCACGGTGCCGGTATTGATTCGCGACCTGAGCGATCAGGAAACGCTGGCGATGGCACTAATCGAGAACATCCAGCGAGAAAACCTCAATGCAATGGAAGAAGCAAAAGCACTGATACGTTTACAGGAAGAATTTGGCTATACCCAGGAACAGGTCGCGAAAGCGGTGGGCAAATCCCGTTCCGCAGTAGCCAACCTAATACGGCTGAATACCTTGCAAAATGATGTCGCATTGATGCTTGAGCGAGGTGATCTGGAAATGGGTCATGGTCGTGCTTTGCTAGCATTAAGTGGCCAACAGCAAATAGAAACCGCTCGGATGGTAGCGAGCAAGGGTTTATCGGTGAGAGATACCGAAGCTCTGGTGCGGCGAACTTTAAAGCACAAAGAAAGCCCCGATAGTGCAGCTGCGAACGATCCCGATATAAGCCGATTAGAGCAACAGGTATCGGTGTTATTGGGGGCAGGTGTAAAAATAGCACACCGAAGTGGCGGTAAAGGAAAGATGACGATAACTTACAACAGCGTCGACGAATTA
>CALLDA010000188.1 GCA_937998635.1 uncultured Pseudomonadales bacterium | reverse complement strand
GTTCTGTGGCAGTAAACGGATAACCACGTGTTCACCGTGGAGGGATGGCTGTACCTGGATACGCAAGTCAAACAGGGAGCTACCGACACGTAAGCCCGAACGCCCGCCCTGGGGTAGTCGCCGTTCAGCGATATTAAGCTCTGCACGTATTTTGATCACATTGACCAGACCCTTCAGCTCATGGGGGTCGAGGACGTAGTGGTTAAGATCATGCAGTTCTCCGTCAACGCGCAAACGGACTCTACCCAGACCATTATATTGCTCAATGTGGATGTCACTGGCACGTTCAGCGACGGCGTCCAGTAACAAAGCCTCAAAAATAGTCACCAGATGCGCTTCCACCTCGGGCTTGAGGTGACCAAACATATCCAGATCTTCTGGGGCAACACTCTCCTCAGAGGCAATCGATGCAGGCTTATTACACGGTTGGCAAAGATCAACAGCTGACCACAGGCGACGAAAATCCGTGGGGGTAACCAGTACCTTTTCAACTTTGTTATGAGGAAACACCTGCTGGATTTCGACCATGGCCGCGTTCGGGTTGTCAGTTGCGACTTTCAGAGAATGGTTTTCGAGATAAAGCGGCATTAAGCGTTGATGATCTAAGAAGGCCTTGGAGCAAGTGCCAAAATATTTTGGGTCTACCTTTTTCAACAAATCTTCTACTTCACCTAGCGGCAGACCGTACTGTTTTGCCAGCGAATGGTAGAGCTCAAAATCATTTAGCTTATTTAACTGGCGAACCTCTTCAAGAATTGTGCTGCCCCTGCTTTTAGCGAGATGACGTGCCTGGCCGAGTAATTCATCCGTAACAAAGCCCAGCTCGATCAGGATCTCATCCTTATGTTGAATAAAATCCACATAACCATGTTCACTTCGAGTGAAATTATATTGACCGTCGTTAGTATATTTCACCAACATCAACAAGGACGCTTCAGCATATTCAATACAAACCAGTTGCCCTCGTGGTGATAGCTGTTTGAGCAGGGCAGATTTATCTTCAATATTCGGCGTGGATACGAGAATGAAATCAAAAGGTGAATCTTTGGGTGCACCGCCACTGCCATCACCCTGATGAACCACCACATTTCTGATGCCCAAGCTGGATAACTTGTCCGTTATCGCCGTAGCCAGAGAAGCTATCTTCTCTATAGCGACGACCTGCCGAGCCACTCGAGAAAGTACCGCGCAGCCATAACCCAGACCAGCTCCTACCTGTAATATCCTGGGATTGGCCGGTAATGTCACTACGCTTAACATACGACGAAGATTTTCGGCAGAAGGAATGCTGCGACCGACGACAAAACCTCCGTCCTGATTAGTGATAAACGAGTTCCGGTCTACCTGAGTCAGGGCGGCCTCGATACGCGGATCCACCCGGTACTGAGAACCAGAATACTTTTGTCGATGAATTGTAGAGTTTTTTATCGGCACGGCCTCTTTAGACTCCATACGTTAAGTCATTAACGTATGGAGTCTAACCGACAATAAGGACTTATCACCTGTCTTAGCTCAATAACCTTACCTCTAAGTTATTGTTGAAACTGCCCCTGCCCAATAGGTTCAACTGAGAGATAACGCTTAGGTAAAAGTGGCAAAAATTATCGTATCTACTTGTTGGTTTAACTCGACGCTGTACGTATAATCTATTAAACGATCGTTCAGTAGATTGCCGCCATGAGTAAAAATCCCAAAAAAGGCCGACCAGATATCCTCGACCGGGTGACGCCTCTGTTCGCTCGACTGGGTTATAACGGGGTATCTATGCGCGACCTGGCTTCTGCGGTTGGGGTCACCCCTGCAGCGCTTTATTACCATTTTAAAAATAAGGACGAGCTTTATACTCAGGCGATCAGCCGAGTATTTGAGCAAAAAACCAGTGCTGCCAAAGCTGTTATGCGCGACGAGCAGGAGCCGAGCGAAAAACTTGAAACATTTATCGCCTGGTTTGTCCGCACGTTGAACAAAGACAAGGACTTCCGTAAATTATTACAATGGGCCATGCTTGATACCGATCCAAAACGTCTGAAAAAACTCACTAAAAATACTTTTCAGGATTTGTTTGGCACAATCAGGAATGTAGGTGAATCGTTCAGACAACAGTACGATCCCCATCTACTCGCAGTGTCGATTATAGGTCTGGTTTTATATCACTCTGAAAGCAGTGTTACCCAACAAAAACTAAGCAGTGACAAACTGGGGAAAGATAACGCAGAAACCATTGCCAGGCACATTACTGCGCTTCTGGAAAATGGTTTGCTCACTCATTAATCACTTAGCTAGAAACTGCATCTATATGAAAATATTTTTCTTACCTTACGCTCGGCGCCTTTTAATTTCTTTTTTGGCAATTCTGTTGGCAATAACGACCTTAAGCGCCTGTGAAGGCGACCACACTGACACCCTATCCAGAGAAGCTAAGACCTGGCAAAGCCCTGTCATTACAGTACGAGAAGAAACCCTGGCCGATGAATATACAACCATTGGCTCGATTGTGGCCGATAGAAATATTAATATTTCATCTCGCGTCAGTAGCTACATAAGCCAATTAGCCGTGCAGGAAGGCGAGTCCATCCGTGTCGGGCAATTGCTCATCGTTCTCGATAATGAAGAACTCGATAACCAAATTAATCAAGCCCGGGCGGCAGTGTCGGCAGCGCAGGCAGTATTGGCAGATGTCAGTTCTGATCTCACCCGCTTTAATAATTTACTCGAACAAGGCAGTATTTCCGCCGTCAAAGTCCGTAAAACCCAGCTCCAAAAAGCCACTGCAACAGAAAACCTGAAGGCCGCAAAGGCAGCACTCTCGCTAGCTGAATCCCAAGGTCAATATACCCGGATACTCAGCCCCACTGCTGGGATTGTCACCAGGCGGCACTTACAGGTCGGCAGTCTGACCACACCGGGAATGCCCTTATTAACTATTGAATCAAGAGATAAGCTGAAATTTGAAACCTACGTTGCCGAAAGTCAGCTGGCGAATATAAACATTGACGACACTGTCAAGCTCGAGATCGATAACATCGCTGAACCGCTTATGGGCAAGATCACTCAAATTATCTATGCCGGTGATCCGGTCACACGCAGCTACAAAGTCAGCATCGCACTACCTATAAAAACAGAATCTATAAGAGCCGAGCCTGGAAAACCAGTGCCAGGGAAAAGACAGTCCGGCAAAGCAGATTTTTACACCGGCATGTTTGGTCGAGCCACGTTTGTCGTTGGCCACAGTGACAACATCACCATCCCGGATTCAGCCCTGATCGAAAAAGGTGGTTTGCCCGGAGTCTACGTGATCGATGCGGACAACAAGGTGGCCTTTCGCTGGTTGCGTATTCGTCGAGAATGGCCTGACAGAATGGAAGTCGCCGCAGGCCTAGGCGCCGGAGAACGGATCGTCGCAGTCGTCCCGGCCAATATCCGAGAAGGTGATTTAATACAGGCGCAACAAGCAGATTCAAACTCAGACACTGAGCAGGATCCTTCCCAGTGAGTAACAGCCGACTCAATCCCGCGGGACTGCTGGCCAGTTTTTTTGTTACCTCTCGTATCACTAGCCTGTTTGTACTGGGTTGTTTATTGTTCGGCGTGGTGGGTATTGTCTACACGCCACGGGAGGAGAACCCACAGATTGTAGTGCCCGGTGCGGATATCATTATCGGCC
>CALLDA010000187.1 GCA_937998635.1 uncultured Pseudomonadales bacterium | reverse complement strand
GTTAGTCATGATATTTCCGCAATGTGGGGGCAGGGTGGGGGTCGGCTCGTGTCGATGGGATGCAGCACTTATTGGCATTATTGTAGATCAGAGTCCGGCATCTGGCGATCTACTATGGCTAAGAAAAATAGTTTGTAGCTTAGATCAGGATGGAGACTGGCCGGTCTCAGAAGATTTTTATTGAGGTGTTAGCGTTGCCACTTTAATTATCGGCTAGCCGTACTGATGAAGTTTGGCAGGCTGTGTTAGCCTCGGTCCTGGCGAGTTGTAAGAAATCGCTCCGGTATTCTCTCAGCCGATTCCAGAAATGAGTTTTCTGTTTAGCGCTGGCCATGGCGTAGAACATCACCGCCATAGCCTTACTTTGGGTTTTTAAATCCTCCATTAGCGCCTGACTCTCACTTGTCATTGATGCTTCGCTGTTGAGCCACATCGGTTTAATCACGGCAGTGATGATTTTTGGCTCAGCCTGGGAGCGCAACAGTCTGATCAAAGTGGCGTCTCGCTGCACTCTGTACTCCAGCCAGGTTGCATAGGCATCGGGTAAGGCACTGCTGCGCTTTGAGAGCCAGGTAATCTGGGTGCGGGATAGTTTCCCAAACCATTCTTTGATGCTAGCCTGGGTTTTTTTTGCTCGCTGCCGCTGGCGATGTTCGAGCTTTGGTTTCAACTCGCGGGCCAGTTTGACATGGTCTTTCCGTAATCGTTTTTCAAGGTGATCGATCTGGTCGCTATCCAGCTTGCTCAGGATGACGGCTGCTGGGTCAAAGGCCTTATCTAAAAGG
Organism: uncultured Pseudomonadales bacterium; assembly: GCA_937998635.1. Taxonomy (GTDB): domain Bacteria; phylum Pseudomonadota; class Gammaproteobacteria; order Pseudomonadales; family Porticoccaceae; genus HB2-32-21. Next base: position 4,043 of record CALLDA010000187.1, on the reverse strand, counting down.
GTTTGGTAATGAAGCGCTAACTGGGTTTCAAGCCAGTCGAGATCGGCATTACTTAAGGCGCTTTGTGAGCGGGCTTCAAACTGCTCAATTAATTCCGCGTAGCAGATGAGTTGGCTGCGTCGATGCCAGCCTAGCCAGCGATTTATTTTCTGCTGCACATCAGGTTTTTGTGGCGGATTTAAGTCGAGATAATGGTTAACGCGGTAAGCCAGCAACCAGTGGGCGCGATTGTAGAAAAACTGCGTGCTATCGCAGCCGGATAGAACGAGGCTGAGAGCGAGGACAATAGCGGTGGCACAGGGTCTAGTCACATGAAAATTTATGTCGCTCAATTATCTTTTTATTGATTGCTCCAGCATAGACTCTAATCGTGGGGTTTTTCTACCTTAGATCGCTATCTGTGGTCACTGCAACTTACCTGACTCAACAACCCATAAGAACATAGGTTGTGATGCTTTTATCAGGATGTAGGATTCATATTGGAGGCTTGGGGTGTATAACAGACGACGCAAGCCTTGCATGACAGTGTATGTTGCGTGATATTGAGCGTAGCTTAATAAATGGGTGGGGCTAAACGAATACGCCTCTCCATATCACCATGGGTGAGTATCACTTTTTTTGAAAATACAATCACTAGAAACTGATCGAGGAAATAATAATGGCTTTTAAAGGTGTGGATCATTTGGTCATTCGAGTAAAAGATATTGAAACCAGTATTGAAACCTGGCGAGATAAATTTGGTATGGAGCTGGAACGGACCGCAGAATCTGAAGCCCTGGGCATCAAGCAGGCTTTTTTCCAGATGGACACCGGTGGCTTTATCGAGCTGGTTTCACCGACCGATAATCAATCGGCTGTTGGTCGTGCTCTTGAATCCCGAGGCGAGGGCATGCACACCATGGCCCTGGAGGTAGACGACGTGGATGCCACGGTTAAACACCTTCAGGAAAACGGTGTGCAATTAATCGGTGTGGGCAGCCCGCAGGTATTTATTCATCCTAAATCGGCTAACGGAATGTTGGTGCAACTGTCGCCTAAACGTTGAGGGATAGTATTTTTGAATTGCCCGGGTATAAATTTTGAAGACGAAAGGTAATGGCTGACTCCTGTATTTGTGGTCGAAGAAAAACCTTTGAACTTTGTTGCGGCCGTTTCCTCATAGCAGGGCAGCTGGCGAAAACGCCGGAACAGCTGATGCGCTCGCGGTATGCAGCCTATGCGCTGGGGGGTTACGGAGATTATTTACTGGCTACCTGGTTTGCAGCAACAGCGAGCGCATTAAGCGCTGAGGCCTTGTCGGAAAAAACTCTGGATTGGCAGCGCCTCGAAGTTCTGTCGAGTCAGCAAAACGGCGATAAAGCCGAGGTGGAATTTAGGGCTTATTATCGACAGCCGGATCAACCGGGGCTTCAAACGATGCACGAAATCTCGGTGTTCCAGCGCAGTGCCGGACGCTGGTTCTATGTGGGTGGCGAGGTGTCAAACCAATCTGTCCATTGATAGCATACGTCCTTGAGTTATATTTTTTAGCAGTAACAGCCTCGTAGTAACACCCAACACTAACATTCAAAAAGACTAGAGACTTATTATGACCAAAATTATCGTCATTATTATCGGCATTGCGTTGTCGTTTTTTATAGTGCAAAGAGTCGTCGCAGGTAAAGCCGGTGCCGCCGAAAATATACAAAAAGGTATTGAATTTATGAACGCTAATAAAGCGCTTGAAGGCGTGCAGACTACAGCTTCCGGCTTGCAATATTTGGTGCTGGCAAAAGGCACAGGTACAGAGCACCCGGGGCCAGGGGATAAAGTCAAAGTGCATTACCACGGCACCTTAATTGACGGCACAGTCTTCGATAGCTCTGTCGAGCGAGGCGAGTCGATAAGTTTTGGTTTGAACCAGGTGATTCGCGGTTGGACAGAGGGTCTACAACTGATGGTAGTTGGCGAAAAGACCCGCTTGTTTATTCCCAGTGAGTTAGCTTATGGCAAGCGCAAGATGGGTGTGATTGGGCCGGGTTCAACATTGATTTTTGATGTTGAGTTACTGGGCATCAACGAATAATGGGGTGTCAATAGATTGTTCGGCAATAACTAGTTCGGTAATAACTAGAGCGGCAATAACTAGAGCGGCAATAAAAAAGCCCTGCTTTCTCAAGTAGGGCTTTTTCTATCCCCGCCTAAAACGAATTACAGGCGGGAGGTGGAGGCAAAAAAGAATACAGTCTTAGAACCGCTGTCTTAAAACTGGTTCATGGTGTTGTCTTTGCCAGAGGCTTTGAGGGCCTGCTCACCAGAGAAGTACTCTTTGTGGGCGTCGCCCATATCCGATCCAGCCATGTTTTGATGCTTAACGCAGGCGATACCCTGACGTATTTCTTTGCGCTGAACCCCGGCAACGTAGCCGAGCATACCCAGGTCACCGAAGTAGTCTTTGGCCAGGTTGTCCGTTGACAATGCCGCGGTGTGGTAGGTCGGCAGAGTGATCAGGTGATGGAAAATACCGGCTTCGCGAGACGCATCAGCCTGGAAGGTGCGAATCTTCTCGTCTGCAACGATGCTGAGTTCGGTTTCGTCATAGCTTTCGTTCATCAGCTCGTCGCGATTGTAAGCGGAAACATCTTTTCCGGCTTCAGCCCAGGTATCGAAGACCTGCTGGCGGAAGTTTAGCGTCCAGTTAAACGACGGCGAGTTGTTGTAAACCAGTTTGGCGTTGGGGATGACTTTGCGAATCTCATCAACCATGGCACCAATTTGGCCAACGTGGGGCTTCTCGGTTTCGATCCACAACAAGTCGGCACCGCTTTGCAGTGAAGTGATGCAGTCAAACACGCAGCGGGCTTCACCGGTACCCGGCTTAAAGCGAACCAGGCCGTTGGGCAAACGCACGGGACGAACCAGCTTGCCATCTTGTTTGATAACCAGGTCGCCATTACCCAGATCGTCAGTGGACACTTCTTCCACTTCGAGGAAAGCGTTGTACTGATCAGCCAGGTCACCAGGAGTTTGCGATACCGGGATCTTTTGGGTCAGACCAGCACCCAGTGAGTCAGTGCGGGCGCAGATAACACCATCGTCCACACCCAGCTCTAAAAAGGCGTAGCGCACGGCATTGATTTTAGCCACGAAGTCTTCGTGGGGCACGGTGACTTTACCGTCCTGGTGACCGCATTGCTTGGCATCCGATACCTGATTTTCGAGCTGGATGCAGCAAGCACCGGCTTCAATCATTCGTTTTGCCAGCAGGTAAGTGGCTTCTTCGTTACCAAATCCGGCATCGATATCGGCAATAATCGGTACGATATGGGTTTGGTGATTGTCGATCTGTGCCTGGATCTCGTTTTCTTTCGCGGCATCGCCAGCTTCACGGGCGGCGTCAAGATCGCGGAACAGCTCACCCAATTCGCGGGCATCGGCCTGACGCAGGAAGGTGTATAGCTCTTCGATCAAGGCCGCGACAGACGTTTTCTCGTGCATAGACTGATCGGGCAGTGGGCCGAAGTCAGAACGCAGTGCCGCGACCATCCAGCCAGACAAGTAGAGGTAGCGTTTGTCAGTGGTTTGCAGATGCTTTTTGATGGCGATCATTTTCTGTTGGCCGATAAAACCATGCCAGCAGCCCAGAGACTGGGTGTAGTTAGAGGAGTCAGCGTCGTAATCGGCCATATCTTTGCGCATAATGCCAGCGGTGTATTTGGCGATATCCAAACCGGTTTTGAAACGATTTTGAGCGCGCATACGAGCAACGTACTCAGGGCTGATAGCATTCCATGCACCGCCCTGTTCGTTGATCAGGCCAGCAGCGGCATCGATGTCTGAAGAATATGACATGGGGAGTGACTCCTAATTAAAAGTAGCGGGTTGTGATTTGCCAGCCTGGCCAGCACCCTGACGTATTGAATCAAAAAGCGATTGAACAGAAGTGTTGAGCGGAGGCTGCCATCTCGTGGCGGCATAATAGCGAAAGGCGCTTAATAAATTAAATCAATAATATCTATGCTCAGTATTTTTGTTGTGAATGGTCGGGCTTATTTTGCGAACCT
>CALLDA010000186.1 GCA_937998635.1 uncultured Pseudomonadales bacterium | reverse complement strand
CATAGAGCCTATCCGGAAGAATATTTGATGTCGATACCAGGGTTGTACCGCGGGCGAACAATTGTTCCATAAGCCCCCCCAGTATCATCGCATCAGCAATATCTGAGACAAAAAATTCATCGAAGCAAATAACCCTCGCTTCATCAGCAATGCTAGCTGCGATTTTTTCCAGGGGATTCTTCTGGCCCTTCAATGCCGTTAGGTCCCGGTGCACACGCTTCATAAAACGATGAAAATGAACGCGCATTTTTTGTTGAAATGGCAAACTTTCGTAAAAGTTATCCATCAAGTAGGTCTTACCTCGCCCCACTCCGCCCCAGAAATAAATACCCTTAACCCGAACGGCCTGGCGATTGCGCACCAGGCGATTAAAGAAGCCGGCTTTTTCCTGACCAGCCGCGATTAGCTGGTCGTGCAAAACCTGCAATTTTTCCACAGCCTGGGCCTGGCATTCATCCGCGACAAAGCTCTCTTGTTGCAAATCCAGTTGGTAGCGCTGTAGGGGGGTGAGCGACATTCTAACTTTTAACAAACAAGGTCAGCTGGCTAAAGGTTGGGTTGATACCGTGGTATTTATGGGCAGAGCAAATGAAAACCGCTGGGGACTCTACCGTTAGACCGCGTATTACGCAATACCGGTGTGATACTCCCAATGCCGATTTGGTAACGAGCTTTGGCCGCGAACGTGGCAAGGGTTGTTACAACAAGGCCTTGAGTAATGCAGGGCCTAGCTGACTACTCAACTCAAGCAGCTGACCATGGAAGAAGTGGCTGGCCCCCGCTATGCGTACAATTTCGACCGGAGATACCAACTCCCCGGCCCAGGCTGTAGCGTTTTGAACATCGACCAACTCATCGTCTTCACCAAGAGCAATCACCACTGGACAGGTAAACCGACCTTCAGGGGCATAGGTATAGCGCTCAACAGGCGGCGCGACCAATATAAGATGCTCTGGGTTCATCACCAAACTGCCCGCTGCCGCCACGAACGAGCCAAAAGAATAACCGGCTAGCAACAAACGGGTTCCCGACGTTTGTTGCTGTAGCCATGCGGCAACAGCCTGCAAATCATCGACTTCGCCCCTGGCATTATCGTGCTCTCCCTCGCTGCCACCGACACCTCGAAAATTAAAGCGTGCCGTCGATACACCCAGCTCCCGATATATCCTGGCCACCGTGGTAACCACCTTGTTATCCATCTCGCCACCGAACAAAGGGTGAGGATGACAAACCACGGCATAATAGCCCTGACCTGCCAGCGAGCCATTACCAGCACCTGGTTCCACAGCGACTTCCAGTTTGCCCACTGGGCCATCAATCATATGCCTGACTTTATTTACTGATGACGATGTCATGTTTTGTAATCTCCCTTATCTTACTCAAACAACTTCCTACCAACCTAAGCAACTTTCCAATAGATCGACGCCACTTTCAGGCATAGCACCAAACTTATTCCACGCCCGCACTTGAAAGCAATGAGTTCAACTAACCATAGCCTGATCGACCAGCCCGCCTTTTCAGGCTAAAATTGCCTTCGATTCAACCGCCCTACGGAAACCTACACTGTGAATACTAGTATTAACCCTGAAACATTGATCATCGCACTGATTGCCCTTGGCGTAGGTATCAGCCTCGGCATACTACTTGCCCGGATATTTTCAGGCCCTGCGCGCCAAAAACGACAGGTCTCAGAGGAATTGCGACAAAATATGGAGACCTCCGCGACCTACCGACATGAAGTCACCGAACATTTTGTCAAAACCTCAGAACTCATCAAAAATTTAACGAGCAGCTATGCCGAACTTCATCAGTATCTGGCAGACAGCGCAGGGAAACTGGCCACACCGGAAACAGGCCGCCAGTTAGCCGATGCAGGTTCGGTACAATTGGAGTTAATTTTGCCGACCACCAATAACGGAGACCAGCCCCAGGTGCCCAGAGACTACGCCCCCGGAAATGGCGTGCTCAGCGAAGACTATGGTCTGGGCCGTGTAAATTCTGCCAATGAAGCGAACTCTACTAACGATGCAGATTTTGATACGACCGATGAAAATACAGAGGATGACCCAACGTTAAAAGTAGGCTGACAGTACCTGCCCAAGACTCCTTCCTTCCCAGGTCAGCAGCCTGGCCTGGTCGGTAAGCTGGTCCCTTAGAACAGTTTACCAACCATATTGCTGAGCGTAGTCACTTCAATCATTTAGCCGAGTGACCTGATAGAGTAACTTCGACATTATCTTCGTCGCTGAGTCCGGCATAGTAAGCCCGCAGTATATCTAGCACTTCCGGGCGCGAGAAGTTATCTTCGACTGCTTCACCTTCCGATAAAGCCTTGCGCAATTTGGTGCCTGAGACCAGCACCCGGTCATCGGCGCCATGGGGACAGGTACGCATGGAGGCCATTGTCGCACAACGATTGCACCAGAAGGTCCAGTCAATTTTCAAGGGCACAGTCTGCATTGCGTCGGCGGGAATTTGATCAAAGATATGGTGGGCATCGAAAGGTCCATAATAATCACCCACACCGGCGTGATCACGGCCAACGATCAAGTGGGAGCAACCGTAGTTTTGCCGAAACACGGCATGCAACAGTGCTTCACGCGGTCCGGCATAACGCATATCCAGAGGATAACCCGATTGCACTACCGTGTTATCAACGAAGTAGTTATCCAGCAAGGTACCGATAGCATCCTGGCGAACCTGAGCGGGGATATCACCGGGTTTTAACTTACCGAGTAGAGAGTGCACCATGACACCGTCGCATATTTCAATGGCGATTTTAGCCAGGTATTCATGAGATCGATGCATGGGATTACGGGTTTGAAAAGCCGCCACCGTTGACCAGCCTTTTTCGTCAAACAGCGCCCGGGTCTCGGCTGGGGTCATATAAACATCTGCGTATTCAGTCGGAAAGCTGCCCTGGGATAGCACTTTGACCGGCCCCGCGAGATTGATTCCAGCCTGATCCATGACCATTTTCACGCCGGGATGCTCAATATCCGTGGTGGTAAAAACTTGCTCGCATTCATGAGCTTTATCAATACTGTACTTTTCAGTAATGGTCATGGTGCCCATGATCTCACCGGTCTCGGTATCGACCAGGGCGACATCCGAACCTTCAGTCAGGTTTGCCGCCTGATCCTCAGCGACGGATAGCGTCACAGGAATCGGCCAAAACACACCATCAGCTGTATGCATATTATCGCAAACACTCTGCCAGTCAGCTTTGTTCATAAAGCCGTCCAGTGGCGTAAACCCACCGATGCCTAACATAATCAAATCACCAACTTCTCGGGATTGCATACCAACCCTGGGTAATCCTTCAGCCCGCTTCAACTCATCTTGCAAGGCCTGTCCTTCCAGCAAACGCGGTTTTAGTGTGTCGCTGCCATGGGGTTTAACCAATCCACTCATTAGAATCTCGCTCCTGTAAAAATTTGTAAATCAAGGTTTGTGACATAATAGCACCAAACCAAACGCCAACTCTTAATGCCCTTAACTATAAGCTACTAACTAAACGTACTTTCACGACCCGCCGAAAATATAAAACCTGATATGGAGCCTGAAAACAGACTCCGGACGAAACTGGCTAGATAATCACAAGGTTCTTAATTTGAAAATTCTTAATGATTTTGCCTGGCCCGTCATCACGGGTTTACTCGCTGCGGCGGTAGTCATTTTGTTGCTACCCTACTTCGAAGAAAATGGGGTGACATCTAACTCCCAGATCTCTGAGCCAACCGCCTCTGGCATTACTACAGAACCAGAATTGGTATCGTCCTATGCCTCTGCGGTACGCCACGCGGCACCCTCAGTGGTCAATATTTACACACGAAAGAGATTGCCCGAACAACGACACCCACTATTAAACGATCCCTTTTTTCGACGCTTCTTTAACAAGCGCAATGTACCCCAGCAAGAACGCATGGAGTCATCGCTCGGGTCTGGCGTAATCGTCAGTCACGATGGCTTCATTCTTACCAATCATCACGTGATTGATGGTGCTGATGAAATTACCGCCCTCCTGTACGATGGCCGCGAAGCGAGAGCAAGTCTCGTTGGCACAGATCCCGAAACCGATTTAGCAGTTCTTAAAATCGATCTGGACAATCTTACTCCCAGCACGGTGAAAGATTCCCAGCAGACCCAGGTTGGCGATATCGTTCTTGCTATCGGTAACCCATTCGGCGTTGGCCAATCTGTTTCCCAGGGGATAATCAGTGCCACCGGCAGAAAAGATCTGGGCCTCAATATCTTCGAAGACTTTCTGCAAACCGACGCCGCGATCAACCCCGGCAACTCAGGTGGTGCGCTGGTCGATGTTTACGGCAACCTGGTCGGCATCAACTCTGCGATCCTTAATGAGACATCGTCTGTCGGTATCGGCTTTGCCATCCCCGCCAACACGGCAACCAAGATACTCAAAGATATCGTCGCCAACGGACGGGTAATACGTGGCTGGCTCGGGGTCGAGGCGCAACAACTGGCACCAGAGAGTGCTGCTCGACTCGGTCTCCAACCACCCACTGCGCTAATCATTACCGATGTGCATCTCGCGAGCCCTGCCTTTTCAAGTGGACTAAAACCTGGCGATGTGGTTACTCACATCAATAACGAGCGGATTGGTAACGGCAGCAGTGGTATGAATTTAATCGCTCAGCTCAACCCAGGCGACCCAATACAACTTGAGATTATTCGACGCGATCAACGCTTACGAATTTCAGCTATCGCTGGCACTCGTCCCCAGGCAAACTAATCACACTGTTGCCAGTCAGCCCGGTGATTACTGCCCGGTGACTACTGAAGAATGTCCGTCAAGGCATCGATCAGAAGAGCCATTTGCTGATCGGTGCCAATAGTAATGCGCAAGTATTGATCGATACGCGCCTGAGCAAAATGGCGCACGATAATATCTCTGCCTCGTAAGCTGGCAGCCAGATCAACGCCTGCATATTCGGGATGCCGAACAAACACAAAATTGGCGGCGGAGGGAAGCACCTCAAAGCCTAGAACTGTGAGTGCGTCCAGGAGTTCGTTACGAGCGCTGATAACACGATCACAGGTACTTTTAAAATAGGCTTCATCTGCAAAGGCAGCAACGCCCCCGGCAATAGCGAGACGATCAATCGGGTAGGAGTTAAAGCTGTTTTTTATCCGTTCGAGCGCATCGATTAACTCACTATCACCCATAGCAAAACCGAGCCGCAGACCCGCCAGAGAACGTGACTTCGATAAGGTCTGTACGACCAACAAATTTTTGTGGCTGTTGATCAATGCTACGGCACTTTGGCCACCAAAGTCGATATAAGCCTCATCCACCACCACCACACTCGCAGGGTTGGATTCCAGCACCTGCTCAATTTCTGCCAGCGACAACAACTGACCTGTAGGAGCATTCGGGTTGGCCAGCAAAATGCCGCCATTAGGCTGCTTATAGGCATCGACACAGATTCGTAGCTGTTCATCCAGCGCCAGGGTTTTATAGTCAATATCGTAAAGGCCGCAATACACCGGATAAAAACTATAGGTAATATCAGCGAACAAGACCGGCAGCTGATGGTGCAGCAGGCCATTAAAGGTATGAGCGAGCACCTCATCGGAACCATTGCCGACAAATACCTGCGCTGGGCTTAAACCATGGTAATCGGCAATCGCGGCTTTAAAATCATCTGCCCCAGGAGGGGGATAAAGCCGTAAGTCATCTGAGACCGCTTGTTCAATGGCTGCCAGGACTTTCGGCGAGGGCCCATAAGGGTTTTCGTTAGTATTTAATTTGACCAGATCCGTTTTCCTGGGCTGCTCACCGGGCACATAGGGTTCGAGGCCTTTGACAAAATCACTCCAAAAAGGACTACTCACAGTGATCTATCCATAACAAGCCACCCATAACAAGCCAAGCCTTTTAATCAAGTAAGCGGTAATTGGTTTCGCAAACCGCATTCTAATCCAACAAGCGATATTCCGCTGAACGCGCATGGCCAGTCAAAGATTCACTGCGCGCCAACACCGAAGCTGTTTTTGCCAAAGTCGCTGCGCCCGCTGGGCTGCAATGAATGACCGACACGCGCTTTTGAAAATCGTAGACACCCAGGGGCGATGAGAACCGGGCCGTTGTCGAGGTTGGCAACACGTGGTTGGAACCGGCGCAATAATCGCCCAGAGCCTCGGGCGTGTGCCGTCCCAGAAAGATAGCCCCCGCATGGCGGATCTGATGTGATAACTCTTCAGCTTGATCGACCGCCAACTGTAGATGTTCCGGCGCTATACGATTAGCCAGCGCTACCGCCTCTTCCAGACCCTCCACTTTGATCAATGCGCCTCGACCCTGGATGGCTGCACGAATAATTTCCTGCCTGTCCATGGTCGGCAATAAGGCTTCCATGCTCGCTAATACCCGATCGAGAAAGTCCCCATCGGGGCTGATAAGAATGGCCTGGGCCTCCTCATCATGTTCAGCCTGAGAGAATAAATCCATGGCGATCCAGTCGGGGTTTGTCTCAGCATCGCTAATAATCAATATCTCAGACGGACCAGCCACCATATCCAGCCCGACCTGACCGAACACGGCTTTTTTAGCCGCCGCCACATAACGATTACCGGGGCCGACAATTTTATCAACCCGACGAATAGTCTCAGTGCCGTAGGTCAAGGCCGCGATCGCCTGAGCACCACCAAGGGTAACAATCTGACTAACCCCGGCTAATTCCGCCGCCGCCAGCACCAGAGGGTTGAGCACATCGCCCGGCGCTGGCACGGTCATAATAATTTCTTCGACGCCAGCGACACGAGCAGGAATCGCGTTCATCAACACTGATGATGGGTAACTGGCTTTGCCGCCGGGGACATAAATTCCCACCCGCTGGAGGGCTGAAATTCGCTGACCCAACACGGTGCCATCGGCCTCTTCAAACTGCCAGGATTGCTGTTTTTGATGTTCATGGTAGGCCCTAATCCGCGCTGCGGCGATGCTCAGCGCCTCACTTTGTTGTTCAGTGATTTGAGCAATGGCTGACTGGATTTGTGGTGCCGTTATTTCCAGGTCTGCCATTGAGCTGGGCTGGCGCTGGTCAAACTTTCGCGTGTAATCAAGCAATGCTTGATCACCCCGCTCACGCACTGCGGCAAGAATCTCAAGCACAGCGCCGTTAACCTGCTCATCGTATGCGGCGTCCCGCTGAGTAAGCTCGGAAAAATCAGCTTCAAAAGTCCTACTGCTGGTATTTAGTCGAGCCGGGCTTAGTCGGCTTGTCTGTGGCTTAGGCATGATTTAATCCGCTGCCCGTACCGCAGTATCAAGCTGGCTGATCAGCGGCTGAATAATCCCGTGTTTAATTTTAAGCGCCCCTTTATTAACTATGAGACGCGAGCTAATATCGGCGATCAACTCCCGAGACTCCAGACCATTCGCCTTCATGGTATTGCCAGTATCGACAATATCGACAATTTCATCACACAATGACACCAGCGGTGCTAGCTCCATAGCACCGTAAAGCTTGATCACATCGGCCTGACGACCACATTCAGCGTAATAGCGTCGCGCTACGTTAAGGTATTTAGTCGCCACGCGAATACGGCCACTGGGCCGTCTGGCACCGACAATGCCTGCAGTCATCAATCGACAACGGGAAATCCCCAGATCCAGCGGTTCGTAATAACCGTTACCGCCGTGCTCCATCAAAGTATCTTTGCCGGCCACACCGAGATCGGCGGCGCCAAACTGGACATAGGTGGGCACATCGACACCGCGCAAGACCAACAGGCGAATATCACTGCGATTAGTCGCGAACATCAGCTTGCGGCTGGCCGAAATATCTTCCTCCGGCTCAATCCCCGCCTGAGCAAGAAGAGGCAATGTTTCTTTAAGGATACGGCCCTTGGTCAGGGCAATGGTGATCATAGTCATATCTCGTTCTGGCGTCTAAGTTCAGCACAAACCCCGCATAAGTTCAGGGAAAGTCCGGCAAAGCTCGACAGAATTAGCCGGGCTACTTTAAAGCTATTTAATTTAAGCCTATTTAAAATTTAATTCTGCACTTAATCGGGTACCCGACGAATTTTGGCACCTAATTGTTGCAGCTTTTCTTCAATACATTCGTAGCCGCGGTCGATATGATAAATACGATCAACCACCGTCTCACCTTCCGCCACCAAACCCGCGATCACCAGGCTAGCCGAAGCTCGTAGATCAGATGCCATTACCGGTGCGCCGGTTAGTTTATCAACACCGGTGACGGTAGCCGTATTGCCCTCGATGTTAATGTTCGCACCCATTCTCACCAATTCGTGGGTTTGCATTAAGCGATTTTCAAAAATCGTCTCGGTAATTTGGCCAACACCCTCGGCAACCACATTGACAGCCGTCAACTGCGCCTGCATGTCAGTGGGGAAAGCCGGATAGGGCGCTGTGCGCAGGTGTATCGCATTTGGACGGCGACCGCCGGTGTCCATCTCAATCCAGTCGTCACCGCAGGTAATTTCTGCCCCAGTCTCTTCAAGCTTCAACAACAC
>CALLDA010000185.1 GCA_937998635.1 uncultured Pseudomonadales bacterium | reverse complement strand
TGGCTTTAAACCCGCGGCCTACTTGAAACTCGCTTAACTAAGATCAATACACTGTATATGAACAGTGGTATTGTTCTGGTCGATATGGCGACAATTTCTGCTGAATGTTGTGTCTGCAAATTTTTTTTAGTCCCCACACCTGTGTTTTTCAGGAACTAGACCCCAGCAATTCATTCCTTTAAGGCAAACCGAGTAAAGAGAATGGAGTATAGAGATTACTACTTAATCTTAGGCCTTGAGCGTGACGCGACTCAGGACGAAGTCAAGCGTGCCTATCGTAAATTGGCCCGCAAATACCATCCTGATGTCAGCACTGAAGCTGGGGCTGAAGATAGATTCAAAGAACTGGGTGAAGCTTACGAGGTGCTCAAGGACCCTGAAAAGCGTGCAGCCTATGATCAGCTAGGGGCTAATTGGCAGGCCGGGCAAGGCTTTGATACGCCGCCGGACTGGGATGCTGGTTTTGAATTCAGTGGCGGCGGTTTTACTCAGGGCGATGGGCAAGCTTACAGCGATTTTTTTGAGTCTTTGTTTGGACGAAGCTTCGGTCAAGGTGGCGCTAGTTATGGCGGTGCTGGTGCCAGTCGCCACAGTTATCAATCCCGAGGTGAGGATCATCACGCCAAAATACTGATTGATCTGGAAGATTCCTTAAATGGAGCCGCCCGGCCCATCACCCTTAAAGTACCAGAACTGAATGCCGCTGGGCATGTCGGCACTCGAGAGCGCGTGTTAAACATCAAGATACCCAAAGGCATTGGTGCCGGTCAGCAAATTCGCTTGAGCGGCCAGGGGGCACCGGGTTTTAATGGTGGCCCAGGTGGTGATCTGTACCTTGAGGTGGCCTTTAAGCCCCATGCTCGCTACCGTATTGAGGGCAGGGATATCTATCTTGATTTGCCGGTAACGCCCTGGGAAGCCGCGCTAGGAGCGACAATTAAAGCGCCCACACCGGGTGGGTTGGTTGATCTTAAATTGCCCGCGGGATCAGCTACCGGCAAAAAAATGCGCATCAAGGGCAGGGGTTTACCTGGTAAACAGAGCGGAGATTTCTATGTCGTGGTTAAGGTCGTGTTACCACCCGCAAATACAGCCGAAGAGAAAAAGGCCTACGAGGATATGGCCGCAGCGTTGCCATTCAATCCGCGTGCGGAATTAGAGGTTTAAATAAAATGGCAACTTCAGGGCAGGAAGTTTTATCCGACGTCATATCAGGCACAGTATTGGGTGAAGAGGGCGTCCTCACGCTATTAGAAGTCAGTAGAGCCAGCGCGGTACATGCCGACTATGTGGTTGAATTAGTCGAGGAAGGCGTTGTGCGGCCAGAGGGTCATAGCCCGACCCAGTGGCGCTTCAGCTCGGTTTGTCTGATCAAAATTCGCAAGGCGGTACGTTTGCAAAACGATTTAGGTGTCAATCTCGCCGGTGTCGCGTTGGCCCTGCAATTAATGGAAGAACTTGAGCTGGCAAATGTGCGTTTGCAACAACTACAGAGATATAAATTGTGAACGACCCTATTCATATTGTTTGCCCAGCATGTGCAGGTATCAACCGGATACCCAGGCAGAAGCTTAGTGCAGGACCTAAATGTGGTAAGTGCAAGGCAGCCCTGTTTGGGGGCAAGCCTGTAGAGCTTAGTGCTAGTACCTTTAGCAAATTCACGCAACGCAACGAAATCCCCGTTGTTATCGACTGTTGGGCACCCTGGTGTGGCCCCTGTCGGGCCATGGCCCCGGCGTTTGAGCGAGCAGCAAATGATTTGTCACCGCAGGTGCGCTTTGCCAAACTCAATACTGAAAACGAACAGGCCCTGGGTGCCAGCCTGGCTGTTCGTAGCATTCCAACACTGCTACTCTTTGTCGGTGGTAAAGAGGTGGCGCGACAGGCAGGGGCTATGTCAGCGGCCGATATACAAGCTTGGGTAAGCAGTCATATCTAAAGGCTTTATGTTGGTACCATTAAGCTGTAATAGTTCGGTGTAAGTTCAATGTATTCCGATGTTGAGCAAATCAGCTGACTATCAATCAGCTTGCCGACCTACTTAGCTACTTATCAAATGAGACATAATTACGACCCATCAAAATAAGAGGAGATTGATCAATGAAATTATCCAGGCCAAGAATTACCCCAATGGAAGCCAGCGAGTGGTCGGAAGAACAGAAAAAAATGCTCGCACCGATCAAAGAATCTGGACCTTTTTACAATGTCCTGGGGACAATTTCCCGCCACTGGGAAGCTGCGCAGAAATTCACCGTATGGGCCTATCACATCATGGGCGATACCTCTAAGTTAGCGCCCCGTGAACGGGAGATATTGATCCTGCGTATTGGCTGGTTGTGTCAGGCTGAATACGAATGGGGCCAGCATGTTATCTTTGGTCGAGAAGCGGGTCTTACAGATGAGGAGATGGCACGTATAAAAGAAGGACCAGATGCTGAGGGCTGGAGTGCTTTCGACTCCGCTTTGTTACGTGCAGTTGATGAATTACATAACGACGCTCTGGTCAGTGACGCCACCTGGGCAGCACTTAGCGAACAATATGACCAACTGCAAATGATGGACGTGGTGTTTACGGTTGGTCAGTACAACATGGTATCTATGGCCCTAAACAGCTTTGGTGTTCAGTTGGATAAAGGCGTGCAGGGGTTTTAAACAGTCACCAGGCAGGACCAGCCCAGAACGCGTGAGTTGTGCTCGGATACTGCCGGTGAGTAGCCCGCCTGGATATCCTCCAAGGCTGACAGGAATAGTGACGTGGCTCTCGATAGTCGGCCCTACAAAAGGAGTAGACTAGTGCTGGCATCACAAGCAGTACCGTTAATTAACATGAGCAGGTATCTATATGTTTGAAAAACAGCGAAACAATAAGTCCGATGAGTCGCCCACATTCGAATCTAGTCCAGCCACGCCGGTGTCTGAGCCCTCGCAGCCGTCATCACGTAGAAGCGCATTAATTGGGGCCTCTATCAAAATTAAAGGCGACGTGTCAGGGGAGGAAAACCTGGTGATCGATGGTCAGGTTGAGGGAACGATTGAATTTGCCTCTAACGAGGTGACGATCGGAGCCTCAGGCCGGATTAGCGCTAATGTGACGGCAAATATGATCCGAATCGACGGTGAGGTGAAAGGCGATATCGCCGGTCACGAAAAAGTCATTGTTTCGAAAACCGGTAAAGTGCAGGGCAATATAGTTGCACCCCGTGTCACCCTGGAAGATGGCGCTAAATTTAAAGGCAGTATCGATATGGATCCGTCGGAGCGTGAAACAAGCGCTTCTTCGACGGCAAAGCCCAAAGCTCCAGCATTGTCGATTAGTCGCAATGAAGCATCGGATACATCCCCGTCTAACGCTTCATCCGGATCGTGACGCGCCATCACCTTGGATCTGCGCAGTAATCTATTATCGTCACTATTAGAGAATATTGATGAGAATCACAGGCTGACGGTACTCGATATTGGCCCAGCCTTGCCAGAGACAGTGGAGTTTTTTTCACAATTCAAGTGCCGACTTTATTTCGCTGATTTGTTTTCAGATGAAATACTTAGTCATCAAAATGAAGAAATGTCTGATGATGAATTGCGGAATAGTTTTTCCAGGTTGCTGGATTACCCAGAACAGACAAAGTTTGATATTTGTTTATTCTGGGATGCTTTAAATTATCTCGATCAACCGGCCTTGCGTATTTTTAGCGAAGTATTAAGTCCATTTTTATCCAGCACCACTGGTATTCATGGCTTTAGCCCCTTAAAAGCCTCGACAAAACTTCCTAATCAACAATTTTCGATTAAACAACTCGATTGCCTCAGGGTGAGTCCCCGAGAGGGAATTCAGTTATCGTACTATCCCCATCCGCAAATAGAATTAAATAAAACATTACATGGCATTGCGGTTAGTAAGTCGACGTTGCTTCCTAATGGTTTGCTGGAAATGTTATTTAAAGTGACCGATTAAACGTAGCATATGAATCAATATGGGTAGGCTCCCTTGGGGTTTATGTTACAGACTCTTTATATTCACGAATCGCATTAATATGATCCTGCGGGGTTTTCAAACCGGCATTCATAGTTGCGATGGCCAGATGAGTAGTGCCGATACTGCGCCAGGCTTCGGCATTTGCCGCCCAGCGTTCCGGGTCGCCACCGGCAATCTGTGCCTGGGCCTGAATACCAAACCCGACGGGGTCGCGGCCATTTTCTGCAAGTAATTCGTGCAATCGTTCAATGGTGGCTTTG
>CALLDA010000184.1 GCA_937998635.1 uncultured Pseudomonadales bacterium | reverse complement strand
GCCTTAAGCTCATCACTGACACGCTGACTGGCGTCCAGCTCGCTGCGATGGCGTTGGCCGTAGTCAAAAGCCAGGCAGTGGCAGGCAAAACCCTGTTTGCTAGCCATGGCTAATACGGTTGCTGAGTCGAGCCCACCCGACACCAGTACGACTGCTTTTTTAATTTCCATAGGGATTGCTAATTTATTGTCTCGAAGTCACTCGCCATATTTGTGGGAGCGCTATTTTCTAAAGACTGCATTTACCGAGCACCTCACTTGCCGGGCACGTCACCCCATAACTGTTTATGGAGTTGGAGCTGCATTCTAACTGGCAGTTTATCTTCTAATATCCACTCGGCCAGACTGCGCGGGCTGATTTGACTGAAGCTTGGTGAGAAGAGTATTTCCAGGTCGCGATCCAAAAGGCGATGCTGATCCAACTGTAAGCGCGCCCAGTCGTAATCCTGACGATCACAAATAACGAATTTAATTTCGTCGCTACTTTTTAGCTCGGCCAAATTTTGCCAATGATTCTTGGTCACTTCGCCCGAGCCAGGGGTTTTAATATCCAGGATAACGGCCACCCGAGGATCTACGTCTTTAATGGCTAGCGCACCACTGGTTTCCAGGGAGACCCGATAGTTGGCATCACATAAGCGGGTCAGCAGAGACAAACAAATGGGTTGGGCCAGCGGCTCGCCACCGGTCACTGTGACATAGGATGCACCAAAGCCCGCCACCTTATTCAGAATCTCATCGATAGTGAATTTTTCACCGCCGTGGAAAGCGTATTCGGTATCACAATACCCACAGCGAAGGGGGCAGCCGGTCAAACGAACAAAGGCCATAGGTAGGCCAACGGTCGAGGTCTCGCCCTGTAGGGAATAAAAAATCTCTGTAATACGAACGCTGTCGTCAGGCATAGGACTGGGTAGTTTCAGGTCTCAGTAAGCTCAGATCTCGGTAAATATAGGCCTAAAAGCGCAAGAGCTCGGTGATTTCAGTGTCAATAAACAAGGTGGTAAAGGCTTTGGATAATGAACCAGGGCAGCAGAGATTTTACCGCAACTGGCCCTGATTCATCTAGCAGCCTACCAGGCCCCAGTGAACTAGAAATTACGTAGCAAATAATCCTGTGCCAGGCGGGCGGCGCTGTCCGAGCCTTCTGCTACACGCTCTAACAACATTCTGGATTTATCCAGTTGATTTTGCAGGTGATAAACCTTACCTAACTTAAAGGTCGCATCGTTGACCTTTCGATGACCTGGGTATTTTTGTACAACGGCAGAAAATTCAGTTGCTGCATCTGGTAACTCACTGCCCAAAAGATACACTTCCCCCAGCCAGTAGTGTGCGTTGGCCGTATATGGCCCCTGAGGATAATTCTGCAGAAATTGCTTAAGTGCTGCTTTTGCTTCATCTATCTGGCGTGCTTTGAGCAGCCCATAAGCCCGCTCATAAGCAATTTTCTGCCGTAGCTCATTCTGCCCGGCTCGCGGAATATCGCCGGTGTTAAGCTGCCCGGTCGGTAACTCTCCCTCAGCCCGCTTGCCCTGGTTTACCTGTTGACGGCTTGCCATAGGGTCCGGCTCAGGGCTAAGCAATGCCTCGGTGCCTACCGATGGACCTGGAGCTAATCCCCCGCTTGCCAGAGCTGCTAAACGACGATCCAGATCCAGATAATCCTCGCGCTGCCTTTTTTTCAGCAAACTTAGCTCGTTGTTCTGCTCTTCCAACAAGCCTCTCAGTTGTCGCAACTCTTCCATCAATAACTGCATACGATAATACGGGTCATTACTGGCGGAGTCGTTATCCACCGGAAGATTACCCCTCCCGGCCTCTTTTACTTGTCCACCAAGTTCTTCAACCGGTGCGGCCCCATGACCAGACACCGGAACCAACAATAGAAACATCCAAATAGGAGACAGGGAGCTGGCGATTGCGCGAATATTTTTCAATACTTTACTCGGCGAGTTAATCGATAGTTTGTTCGTTGGTTTTATTCGAAAGCTAAATATTCGACCGTGAATTGGGCGATACTTTCGGGTAAAGATGGCCAGACGCCAGACCAATTCATAAACGCTTCAAACTATGGACACTTATGAAAAGCTCTGGCGCAGGCCCACCTCACGGCAGGCCGTCAAACGGTCAGGTAATCTGGCTTACTTAATCTCTACACGTCGGTTCTGAGCCCAGGCACTTTCATTGCTAGCCATAGCTGCTGGCCGTTCTTCACCATAACTGATGACCTCAAGCCCACTACCGTTGACACCCTGGAGCATCAGAAATTCTTTAACAGCCGCGCCCCGTCGCTCACCTAAGGCCATGTTGTATTCTCTGGTACCGCGCTCGTCGGCATGGCCTTCAAGACGCACACTGACAGGATTAGCCATCAATCGTTGGGCATGGATACGCAAGGCAGCCAATGCCTCAGGTCGTAGAATCGCCTTATCGAATTCAAAATAGAATACGGTTTCGACATCGCCAGAAGCGTCAATAGCGCCGCCGCTAACACCGTCGCCACCAACACTGCCCGTAGTGACGTCGCCGTTTGATACCGTCCCAGTGCTGCTACCTGTACTGGTGGTCGACGGCGAGCTTGAACACGCTGCCAAAAAGAGGGATAACAGACAGATTATAAAAGTAGTTTTTAAGGCCGATTGCTTCATTTGTTTCTCCTGAGGGGGTGGAAGCCTGATGGGACAGGCGTACTGTAAACGATTATCTTAAAAAGGGCGACCATGCTGGCTCTCTTACATCACCAAGCCGAGAAGGCAGTATGTATTTAACGCCCGCATCTATTGATACGGCGGCCAGCACGCCTTTACCGCCAGCTTTAGTGGCGTATAACAACATCGCGCCATTAGGTGCCACAGTTGGTGATTCATCTAGACGGGTAGAGGTGAGTATTCGTAAATCTCCGGTAACAAGATCCTGGGATGCTATATGGAATACACCCTTATTTCTGTGCACCATCACCAATGTTCGACCATCTGCAGCCAGCCGCGGTCGCGCATTGTAAGATCCGCTAAAAGTTAGGCGTTGCAGCTTGCCCGTAGCGATAGTCAGCTTATAAATTTGTGGCGAACCGCCCCTGTCCGAGGTAAATACGATGGCATTGCCATCAGGCGTCCAATTGGGCTCGGTGTCGATGGAGAAGTGCCTGGTCAAACGGGTAAAACTTCGAGTCAGCAAACTGTAGAGATAGATTTCAGGATTACCGTCTTTAGACAGAACGATGGCCAACTGCTTGCCGTCAGGGGACCAGGCCGGTGCGCCATTAAGGCCTCGAAAATTGGTCAACTGTTCACGTTTAGCACCGGACAATGTTTGCCGAAAGATTGCCGGGCGACCTGTTTCGAAAGATACATAAACCAGCTCCTTGCCATCTGGAGACCAATTTGGCGACATAATTGGTTCTTTAGACTTGAGCATCAGCCGTTCCCGCGCCCCATCCGAGTCGGAGACCATCAAGCGATAGACCAAAGCTCCACCTTCAGGGTTCGCGGTAACGTAGGCGAGTCGGGTAGAAAAAGCCCCTCGAATACCGGTAATGGCCTCAAACACTTTATCGCTAATGTAATGTGCAACATCCCGTAATTCACTGTCGGAACCCTGTACCCGGTGAGTGAATACCGTTCGTTCACCGGGCACTTCAAGCAGACTGAACGTTACCTGGGTGCGACCGTCGGACTGCCTGGCTGCTTTACCGATAACCAGATACTCCATGCCGATAATTCGCCAGTCGCGGAAATATACATCTTTGACTGTCGCCGGATGGGACAACATATTGGCCCGCGGCATAGCTTCAAACAAACCGCTGCGCCGTAAGTCCTCAGAGATAATCGCGCTCAGATCTACGTCCGCCGGACTCCCCAGGCGAATTGGAGCTACGGCAATTTGAGTCGGATTATCCGCACCGCTGGTGATCTCGATAGTCAATTCCGCATGGGCCTGAGCAACGAGTACCAGCGCGAGCATGAGCGCGATTACAATCCTGTCAATGCCTGTGTAAATGGGTTTAAACAAGGCTAACTCCTTTCTAAAGTACGACTAAAGTGCGCTCTACTAAATCAGCTTTAAATAAACAGGTTTCATTCGACACCATTTTCGCCGGATGCCACTACAGACGTAAATCATCGGGGGTGAAAATCAGCTTAAAATGCCTGAAGGTATCTTCAAACACCCTTGGGCTCGCCTGCGATAAGTCCTGTAGCTTTTCAAAGCGCTCAACCTTATAAACGGCCTGTTCTGCGGAGCGATCAAAGGCATCATTACCACTAGACTTCTCCACCGCGACGGCTATCACCCGCCCTGTAGGCACCAACTGGATACTCAATACCACCTCCATCCCTCTGCGCGCGCTCGGCGGTCGACTCCAGTTATTGACGATTCGATCCCTAATATAGGCGCTGTAACTGCCGATTAGCTGCTCGTCCTGTTCGGCAGTGATATATTTTTCTTCGTCATCGAGAGCCTCAGCAAAAGCCTGTTCCTGTTGACGTCGAAGTGCTTCTGCGGCTTTTTCTCGCTCCTGTCGCAAGCGCTCCTTTTTTGCGAGTTCCTGTTTCTGCTTTTTCTCCTTCCGCAAACGCGTTAGACGTTTGCTTTCCTCCAATTTCTTCGCTGCGGCGCGTTTTTTTGCTGCCAGCTCCTTTTGCTTATTATCTACAGCTTTAGGCTTTACCTGCTTTTTGGTCGCCTGTTTTTTTGTCACAGGCGCTTTGGGCGGCTTGACCTGTAACAAGGTCGCCTGAATATAGCGAGGCCGGACCTGCACTTCCTTTTTGCTCGGCGTCCAGCCAATAATCACCACTGCCAACAACAGGCCATGAAGAGTCAGGCTACAAAAAATCGCAGCTGAATAGCCCGGCAACTTACCCTTCACAGGCCTTGCCCACCCTTCGCGAAGTCATGAGCTTTTTGACCACCAGGCGTATTAAACACAAACTATTAGCGCTTCCCTGCTGGTGCTTCGGTCACCAGGCCGACACTGGCAGCACCGGCACCCTGTAATTGCGCCATCAGGTTAACAACAACACCGTATTCAACCCTGGTATCCCCCCAGACCAGTACCGGCGTATCGGGCTTCTGGGCCAGCACCTTGCCAACTTTAGTGACAATATCGAGTAGGGGTTCCTGAAGGTTCTTACCATTACCCAGATCGACGTAGTAGCTGCCATCTGCCTTGATAGAAACGATCAGGGGATCCTTGGCTTTATCGTCCAGAGGGCTGGAAGGTGCTTTCGGCAAATCAACTTTTACGCCCTGCATCAGCAGGGGCGCAGTGATCATAAAAACAATCAACAGTACCAGCATCACGTCGATGTAGGGCACGACATTGATTTCGGCGACAAATCGCCGCTTGCGTCTAGCAGGTTTTTTACTGGCCATAATTAATTACTGTGTACCCGACGATGTAGCACGCTGGAAAACTCGTCAGAAAAGGTTTCGTAGGCGTTATAAAGCACATCGGCATTGGCCGAAAAACGGTTATAGGCTAGCACTGCGGGAATGGCCGCGAATAAGCCCATGGCGGTGGCGATCAGGGCTTCAGAAATACCTGGAGCTACGGTCGCAAGGGTAGCCTGCTGAACATTCGCCAGACCACGAAATGAGTGCATAATACCCCAAACAGTGCCGAACAGGCCGATATAAGGACTCACCGAGGCAACACTGGCGAGAAACGGCAGATGCCGGTTGAGCTTCTCTTCTTCCCTCGACAAAGCCACTCGCATGGCTCGCTCGACGCCTTCCATTAGCGCATCGGGGTCAGTTCCACCGCCTTGAGAGAGACGATTAAACTCACGAAAACCGGCACGAAACAGATTTTCTACACCATCAACCATATTGTCTTTATTTAGCCGATTATTGCCGCTGCGAAACAATTCATTGAGGTCCACACCTGACCAGAAGGTGCCTTCAAACTTCCTTAACTCAATACCGGTTTGCCGAATATACAGACCCCGCTGGACGATCATCACCCAGGACACGATGGACGCGCCCAAAAGTATCAGCATCACCAACTGTACCGGCACCGTGGCACCGACGACCAATGTCCACAAAGATAGTTGTTCAGTCACCCATTACTCCTGTTCGTGTTAGCCAATAAAACTGTTTTGATAAAGCGACTACGTTCGTCGACAAAATATTCAAACCACATCCTGACCAAAAACTTTCTCCAATAATTCATTGGGCATGGCCACTGGCCGGTTGGTACGCTGATTTACACAAGCGACTTTGATATGCCCGGTACAGAGTAGTTCCTCGTCTCGGAAAACATTTTGTGCCACTGTGAAAAAAGCCCGACCGTGACCTGAGCCCTGAGCGGTAACGACGATTTGATCATCCAGTCTGGCGGGCTTTTTGTAATCTGCGGTCAGGGAATGAACGACAAATATCTTGTCATCATCCCAAAATGCGGGACTGGCAAAACCGTAGCTGCGCAGCCAGTCGGAGCGTGCGCGTTCCATGTATTTGAGGTAATTAACGTAATAAACAATACCCTGGGCATCGGTGTCTTCGATATAGACCCTGATCGGCAGCCTGAATTCCTCACTCACGATGCTTGCTGTTTCCTTTTTAATGTCAAGATCAACTGTCGAGCAGTTCCTGCTGCTGAGCAAGATTTTTCGGCATCGATAAACCAAAATGCTCATAGGCCTGATTGGTGACTACTCGCCCCCGTGAGGTGCGCATCAAATAACCCTGCTGAATCAAAAATGGCTCAACCACATCTTCGACAGTACCGCGCTCTTCGCTGATGGCGGCGGCAATGCTGTCCACACCTACTGGACCACCGTCGAACTTTTCGATAATCGTCATCAACAGACGTCGATCCATCTGATCAAAACCCAGACCATCGACGTTGAGCATATTTAAAGCCATGTCGGCAATTTCGGCGGTGATATTACCATCGGCTTTTATCTCAGCGTAATCCCTGACTCGTCGAAGCAGGCGATTAGCAATACGCGGCGTGCCCCGTGAGCGCCGCGCTATTTCTACCGCGCCCTGGGCTTCAATCGGAACATCAAATATCGTCCCGGCACGGCTGATAATGGCGGTCAATTCCTCTATGGAATAAAACTCCAGGCGTTGGACAATGCCAAAACGATCCCGTAGCGGCGAGGTCAACAAACCTGCCCGAGTGGTTGCGCCTACTAAAGTAAAAGGTGGCAAATCCAGTTTAATGGAGCGCGCCGCCGGACCTTCGCCGATCATAATATCGAGCTGGAAATCTTCCATAGCCGGGTAAAGAATTTCCTCCACTACCGGACTAAGGCGGTGGATTTCATCGATAAACAACACGTCATTGTGTTCAAGGTTTGTCATCAAAGCCGCGAGATCACCGGCTTTTTCGAGTACTGGCCCGGAGGTGGTTTTCAAACCGACACCCATTTCATTAGCAATAATATGGGCAATGGTGGTTTTACCCAGCCCGGGGGGGCCAAAGACAAGGGTATGATCCAGCGCCTCACTGCGCTTGCACGCCGCCTGAATAAAAATATCCATCTGCTCACACATGGCGGTTTGACCAACATAGTCAGCCAGACTGGTGGGGCGAATAGCATTGTCTAAACGCTCTTCAGCGTCGGTATTGGTCGCGGCTACCAGACGATCAGTTTCTATCATTGTTTCCAGTGGCGTTTGTTTCCGGTGACAGTCCCCAAGATGGGTCGAGGCGGGTGCTACCCGACCGTTGAATCCAGCTAGTTTAATTCGTCGCTAGAATAACGGTACGGGGTTAATTTTTCACTACACCGTTTAGTCTTTCACACACTTCTAGTTTATCCCAACACTATTACTTTTTCAGGACATACCCTTTCAGGATACGGTTATTTTTTGACGACGCTTTTTAGCGCCAGGCGAATCAATTCTTCACTGTGTGGTGTGTTTTCGCCAGTAACAAGATGCGCGCCAACCATCCGCGTTGCCTCCTGAGGTTTATAGCCTAAAGATATCAATGCATGCTCGGCTTCAAGAATATTGGCTTTGCCTGTCATCTGTTGAGGGATAGCTCCCCCAGCGTCAGGCGTACCACTCCAGTTATCAAGGCGATCACGCATCTCGATCAACAAACGCTCCGCGGTTTTTTTACCGACGCCCGGCAAGCGTACCAGGGTCGCGCTGTCATTATTTCGCACACAGCTAACAAACTCCTGAGCACTCATACCGGACAAAATAGCCAGGGCCAATTTTGGGCCAACGCCACTAATCTTGATTAGCTCCCTGAATAATTGCCGCTCGCTATCTTCACCAAAACCATAAAGTAGCTGTGCGTCTTCCCTCACCACCAGGTGGGTGTGGAGACTGAGAGGCTGATTTAGCTCTGGCAGATTAAAAAAGGTATTGAGTGACACCTGCACCTCATAACCGATGCCCTGTACATCGATCAACAACTGTGGCGCCTGCTTTTCCAGCAAGATGCCGCTAATCCGGCCAATCATAAGTAGCTGCCTTTGAGGATAACGATTGCTCTTTGTACAGTGACTTCCATCAATGCCTTCAAGTTCTGCAAGCTTGCCATTTAATCGGCTACTTATGCCGACTACTTTCTACGACCACGGGAATAACCTTTAGATGCTGTTAAATCGGGATGTCTGCTCAGACTGTGAGCATGACAGATTGCCACCGCCAAAGCATCGGCAGCGTCTTCTGCGGGAGCCGCTGGCAAACTCAACAATCGCATCACCATATGCTGCACTTGTTCTTTTGTCGCCGAACCGGTTCCCACCACCGCTTGCTTGACCGTGCGGGCGCTGTATTCAGCCACCGGCAATTCAGCATCAACACCGGCGACAATCGCCGCACCACGAGCCTGACCAAAACGCAGTGCCGCCCGGGGATCTCGGGCAAAGAAGACTTCCTCGACCGCCATTAATTCCGGTTTATGTTGCTCAATCAATTCTCCAACACTATCAAAAATCACTTTCAGACGCGCCGGTAATTCGCCCTCCGAAAGACGGATAATACCGCTGGTGACATAGGTCGTTACCGCTCCCTCCGCATCAATGATGCCGAAGCCCGTCTTGCGAGAACCGGGGTCTATGCCGAGTATGCGTGTCATGGATTAATTGTCATGGCTTAACTGTCATAGATAAGGTGTCATGAATTAATAGTCGCCGCCGAGTATTAGCTACGCAGGTTAATCAATGTCCGACAGATTGCCAACAGATAACAACAGGGCAAGCCCTTCGGTATGCCCGATTCATATATAAAAAATCATGTACAAAAAAGGGCGACATAAGCCGCCCCCTAATATCCGGCCCAATGTGGGCGCGGACACTACGCTTCTTTGTCAGCATCTTCTGAACTAGCTTCTTCAGCCGCCGCTTCTACTTCTGGCTCCGGCTCTTTTTCTGCTGGTGCTTCTTCAGCGGCTTCTGCTTCAGGCGTTTCCGCTACTTCTGCTTCCTCTACCTCAGGGGCTTTAGATGCAGGCGCTTTAATCAGATCTTCGGCTAACAAAATCGCCACCTTTTCGCCTTCGTTAATGGCTTTACCATCAGCGCCAGTTACGGCATATCGGCCGGATCGCTTTTGATAAACGGTATATTCTGCAGTTTTCTTGATGACTTTCATCGATATTACTCCTATGACTACTCGTTAGATGGATGGTGCATGAGTATGGGTGGTGCGTAAGTATGGATAGTGAATAAAACATACCTCGCTAAAAAAGCGGGTATTCGTGAATGACTGGCAAACCCGCCAGCCCTATAAAACAAAAATCTAATCAAACTCAGCTAACACTGCGTCGGGGATTTCGGCATTGGTGTAGACATTTTGCACATCGTCTAGATCCTCCATACTGTCCACCAGAGCCATAATCTTCTCAGCTCCCTCTTTGTCCAACACGACGGTAGTGGAGGCTACCATAGTGACCTCTGCCGATTCCGGCTCAAGCCCTGCCGCGATAAGAGCATCTTTAGTGCTAAGGAAGTCTTCCCAGGCAGTCAACACATCGATGGAACCATCGTCGTTGGTGACGACGTCTTCAGCGCCCGCTTCAAGGGCGGCTTCCATAATCTGGTCTTCGTCGCTGCCGCTTGGATAGCTGATTTGTCCGGTGCGGGTAAACAGGTAGGCCACTGAGCCGTCAGTGCCCAAATTACCACCGCGTTTGGTAAAGCCATGGCGCACATCGGAGACCGTGCGATTACGATTATCGCTCAAGCATTCGACCAACACCGCAACACCATTGACGCCATAACCTTCGTAGGTGATTTCTTCATAGTTTTCACCATCTGCATCACCCGCACCGCGCTGGATGGCTTTATCGATGGTATCTCGCTTCATGTTTGCGCCGAGACTTTTATCGACCGCGGCGCGCAGACGCGGGTTATCTTCAGGATTACCGCCACCCATTTTCGCGGCGACGACTAATTCTCTTATCAGCTTGGTAAAGACCTTACCGCGCTTGGCATCCTGGGCAGCTTTGCGATGCTTGATATTTGCCCACTTACTGTGTCCTGCCATACCTGTCTCCCAAGCTCTCCTCTTTAGTCTCTGCTCTTCAATGGACCTTAAGCTAATTATTCTTCACTAATTTTTTGTTCAACAACTTTTTCACGCAGGCGAATATTTAGCTCTTGCAGTTGATCGTTGGCTACCACACCCGGCGCATCGGTCATTAAACACTGGGCCGACTGGGTTTTCGGAAAGGCGATAACATCGCGAATAGATTCCGTCTCGACCATCAGCATCACAATACGATCAAGCCCAAAGGCCAGGCCACCATGGGGAGGACAACCGTAGTTAAGCGCATCCAGTAAAAAGCCGAACTTCTCCTGCTGCTCCGCTTCGCCAATAGACAATATTTCAAATACTGCTTTTTGAATCGGCTGCTGGTGAATCCGTATCGAACCACCACCCAGCTCCGTGCCGTTCAAAACCATGTCGTAGGCCTGGGACAACGCGGCACCGGGATCGGCGAGCAATTCTTCTGCCGAACAAGCTGGCTGGGTAAAGGGATGGTGCAGTGAGGTCCACTCGCCATTACCCGCTTTCTCGAACATGGGAAAGTCTACTACCCACAAAGGTGCCCAGGGGCAGGTGTACAAACTGAGATCTTCACCCAGCTT